>CANHLV010000060.1 GCA_947461495.1 Chitinophagaceae bacterium | reverse complement strand
TTCAGTTATGCTTATGTTATGAAAAAAAATCTCATAGATTCTATGGAGTCATCTCAATCCCAAAGTTTGATTACAGAAATTAAATACACAGCTTTTTCCAACAGCAGCTTAAATATGAAATTTACCATGAATCAACTGAATTTCAATTCATACCCTGGATCTGCAACAAGTACAGTAGGCTATTTGATGCTGGATGGATTGATGCCAGGAACAAATTATTTATGGAATGTAGATTACACGAAAAGACTAGCTGGTAATATTGAAATTTCAGTTCAATACGAAGGTAGAAAGCCAGGTAATTCAAATGTTATTCATATTGGGAATGCTTCGGTTCGTGCCATCTTTTAAAGATGTTTGTTTTATCAACCAAATATTCCGCTTTTTTTAAGCGACCTAACACCTTCGCCAACTTTAAATCCGTTATTGTATACTTCAATTTTGTAATTTCCTGTTTGATATGATTCCATAGATTTCCAATCAAAACTCACCGTTTGCTTTTTATTTTGTATGTAATTCACCTCCATTTTTTGAGTAAAATCCTTTATTTCTCCTTCTCTAGTTTGAAACTTACCTGAATTCAACTGATTTGTGGTGATTATTTTTCCACTGGGATCCGTAATGATGATATAAAAAATCTTAGCTCCTGAAGAAGTAATCATATTTTCATCTAAATCAAAACTGATTCGCAATAAATCGACTTTTTTTGCTTTACTAGTTGCTACAGTCTTACCGCTATTTTTCTCGCTCATTCCGATAATATTGAAATTAGAAGCATGCAATGTTGAAGCAATATCTATTGTATTGTCTTTGTTTTTTATTTGTTCAAGTGAAGAATCATAGTTTTTTTGTATCCTGTCTCTGTCTTTTGAAATTTTTACATTGGTATTTACTAATTCATTTTTCTGAGACTCTAATGAAGCTATTTGTGCTTTATATCCTTCTATATCTAGATTTAATGAATTAATTAATTGCTGAGCTTCATTTATTTCTGCTTTCGTAGCATCTATTTTTGACAATAATACCTTTATTCGGGATTTTTTATTTTCAATTTCCTTATCTCTAGCAGTAATCGTGCTATCTTTTTTGAAATTATCACTTTTAATAACCTCATATCTTAATGTGGCGTCTTCAAGTTCTTTTTGAAGTTGATCTTTTTGAGCTGTTGTGGTAGTAATAACATTGTCTTTTTGACTCACCAGCTCTCTGGTATTGTTCCTATCCCAGATGATATAACCCCAGGTAACTAATAATGTCAATATCAACAATACTGAAATTATATCCTTGAAGCTTGATTTTTTTGATTTTAGTGAGGGGTCTGTAACATTTTTTTGCTCCGGCTCATTATTACTTGATGTAGACATGATATTTTGTTGATTTTTGTTTTATGATACAAATTATTAGGGATAATTAAAATTAAAGCTTCCAAAATTATGCCATATTTAATTTTTTTGTGTAAATCGATTATGATTAATGTTATAATTTAGCAATTACTGGCTAAATATTAACAATGACTGCAGACAAAATAATAGAAGATTGGAAAAAAAGAAAATATTCAAGAGTTTATCTACTTCATGGCGAAGAGGGATATTTTATCGACAAACTTCTTGATTTTGCCGAAAATAACATCATTAACGAACAAGAATCAGATTTCAATAAAACAATATTCTACGGAAAAGATGCTGACTGGGTGGCAGTTACAAATACCTGTAGAAGATATCCAATGTTTGCAGACAAACAACTCGTTATCATCAAGGAAGCTCAATTTATGAGTTCTTTGGAAAAATTAGAAACATATCTCAATGATTCATTGTCTTCAACAATTTTAATTATTTCACACAAGGGTAAAACTATAGACAAAAGAACCAAATTTTATAAGTCTATTGAAAAAATAGGTGAAGTTTTTCTGTCATCAAAAATTCCCGACTATAAAATTCATGAATGGATAGCAGATTACGTAACCAGAGTAGGATTGAAAATTTCTGCAAAATCGATTAGCCTGCTTCAAGACAATATTGGAAATGATCTATCCAGAATTGTGTCAGAAATTGAAAAATTAAAAATAAATTTAGGCAACAAGAAAACAATCGATGAGGATGTTATAGAAAAATACATAGGCATCAGTAAAGAGTTCAATATTTTTGAACTTCAGGCGGCAATAGCTACAAAAAATCTTCCTGCTGCTATCAAAATCATCAATTATTTTAATAGTAATCCAAAATCTGCTCCAATTCAAATGGCATTACCGGCTTTGTATACTTTTATCAGTAAAGTATATGCAATTTATGGAATGGCTAACAAATCGGAATTTGCATTGAAACCTCTTTTTTATCATAATAGTCACGCTGTTGCTCAAGCTACAACAATGATGAACAATTATGGGTACAACGGAATTGAAAAATTGATTCTGCTTTTAAATCATTACAATTTGAAAAGCTTGGGCGTTGGTGATTCCGGCACTGATGATGCAGCTTTGATGAAAGAAATGGTGGCGAAGATGATGGTGGGGTAGAATGGATAAGCTAGATAAGCTGGATAAGCTAGATAAGCTGGATAAGCTAGATAAGCTGGATAAGCTAGATAAGCTGGATTCTGGATTCTAGATAGTCATTGCTGCTAAAGCATCTTTTTCCAATTGATTTTTTAATTCTTCCAAACCATTAAATTTCTTCTCTTCTCTCAGTTTTGATTTTAAAAAGACTGTTATATTTTGCCCGTAAATATCATCTTTGAAATCAAAAATGTTTACTTCTATTTTTCTTACAACGCCGCCTACAGTAGGCCTTAAGCCTATATTCATCATGCCTTTGTGCTTAACATCCTTAATCACCACATCAACCGCATACACTCCATTTCCCGGAACTAGCTTTTCCTCTTCCTCTATTTCAAGATTTGCTGTTGGAAAACCGATTGTTCTTCCGAGCTGATCACCTTTTACCACTTTTCCAGAAAAGAAATAGTTATAACCTAGTAATGACTTGGCGGTTATTAGATCGCCTTCGGATAATTTTTGTCGGATTTTGGTACTGCTGATCGCAATGTCATTTAATTGTTGTGCTGTAATTTCAACAACTTCATAACCATATTTTTTTTCACCTTCTTTCAGGAATTCAAAATTACCTACGCGATTTTTCCCAAATCGATGATCATAACCAATAATTATAGTATGAGGATGAAAACTTTTTACAAGAAAATTACTGATATATGCTTCTGCTTCCATGGATGAAAATTCGCTTGTAAATGGAACAATGACAAGATTCTCAATGTCTTCGGCGCTTAATAGTGAAATTTTCTCTTCGAGTGTATTCAGGATAAAAACTTTATTTTCAGTGCTTTTTAATACATGTCTGGGATGAGGGAAGAATGTTATAACAACCGTCGTGCCATTGATATCGCCGGCGACTTGCTTTAATTGGCTGATAATTTTTCTGTGGCCATCATGCAATCCATCAAAAGTACCTATCGTAATTACCGCTTTATTAAAAGCAGGAAGCTCATTTATGTTGGTGTATACATTCATTATAAACAAAGGTGCAAAACTAAATGATAATTAATAAATGGTTTTGTCAGATTTGAAAATTAGTTTTGCAGCAATATTTAAAAAAATGAGTCTTTATAACCAAAGAGGCGTTTCTGCTCACAAAGAAGAAGTTTTAGCTGCAACTGAAAAATTAAGCAAAGGATTATTTCCTCATGCATTTTGTAAACTATATCCCGATTTTCTTGGCGGTGATTCCGATTTTATAAATGTTATGCATGCTGATGGCGCCGGAACCAAAAGTATTTTGGCCTATCTATATTGGAAAGAAACAGGCGATGCAAGTGTATGGGCTGGAATTGCTCAAGATGCCATTGTTATGAATCTGGATGATTTGCTTTGCGTTGGCATTTACGACAATATTGTTTTCAATTCCACTATTGATAGAAACAAGCACTTAATTCCTGGTGAAGTACTGGATAAAATCATTAATGGCACTCAGGATTTCTTCGATTTATTATCCGGTTACGGAGTCAATATTCATTATCTAGGTGGCGAAACGGCTGATGTGGGTGATGTGGTAAGGACAGTAGCTGTTAATGGTACTATGACAACCAGATGGCCTAAAAATAAAATTATTACGAATGATAAAATTGCTCCGGGTAATGTAATTGTAGGTTTGGCAAGTTTTGGTAAAGCTATTTATGAAACGGAATATAACAGCGGTATTGGCAGTAATGGATTAACTTCGGCCAGGCATGATGCTTTGTCTAAACATTACGCCACTCATTTTAAAGAAAGCTACGATCCCGGAACGAATGAAGAAGTGGTTTATATCGGAAAAAACAAAATGACCGATATCGTCAAATTTTCAAATGATAAATTTATCAGTGAAATCGAAATTGGAAAATTGTTGCTGAGCCCAACCCGAACTTTTGCTCCGGTGTTCATGAAATTATTTGAATCACAATTCGACAACATAAACGGAATCATTCATTGCAGTGGCGGCGGTCAAACCAAATGTATGAAATACATGCCGGGCAATTTCAAAGTAATTAAAGACAATTTATTTTCACCACCACCAGTATTTCAATTAATACAAGCCAATAGCGGTGCGAGTTTGCGTGAAATGTATGAAGTGTTTAACATGGGGTGCCGCATGGAAATTTATTGTGATGAAAAATACGCGCAGGAAATTATTGATATTGCAGCGTCGTTTTCAATTGATGCTCAAATCATCGGAAGAGTGGAAGTAGATGTTAAAAAAACACTTGAAATCAGAATTGGAGAGGAACTAATTGTTTATTAATGTTTCTGCCTTTACTTTTGTTTTTCAAAAATTGATTAAAAAATAAATTCAAAAATATGTCTCGTTCTATTGTAGAGTTAAGCAACGTAAATATTTATCAAGGATCTAGTTTAGTACTTGGTGATGTAAATATTTCTGTTGAAAAAGGTGAGTTCGTGTATCTAGTGGGTAAAACCGGAACCGGTAAAAGCAGTTTGCTTAAAACCATGTACGGCGACCTCGAACTTACAGAAGGTGAAGGTTGGGTAGCTGGACATAATCTTAAAGAACTCACTTGGAAAACCGTACCATTTTTACGCAGAAATATTGGTGTTGTGTTTCAGGATTTTCAATTGTTGACTGATAGAAATGTAAATGAAAATTTGAAATTTGTTTTAAAAGCAACGGGTTGGAAGGATGAGAAATTAATGGATGAAAAAATAAGTGATGTATTGGATAAAGTAAATCTCAAAACAAAAGGTTTCAAAATGCCTTTTGAACTGAGTGGAGGTGAGCAGCAACGAATAGACATCGCAAGAGCCTTGCTTAATTCTCCAAAATTGATTTTGGCAGATGAGCCCACCGGTAACCTAGACCCCGAAACCAGTGACGAAATCATGCAACTACTTTTCCATATTTGTAAGGATTATGATACTTGCATTGTGATGGCAACACATGATTATATGGTTATCAATAAATTTCCCGCCAGAACCATCAAAACCGAAAATGGTAAAGTATTGGATAACGCTAGTATAATAGTTTAATTAGTGTTTCAGCATTTTTTGGGTTATCATACAATTCTCCAAGAACTTGTTTTCTTTTGAGAATGTCTTCTTCTGTAAAAGGCTGTTCGAAAAGTCTTATAATTTCAGTTGAGAATTCTTTTGTCCCTTCAGCGAAATTGCAAATTTCTTCTACAGCAGTGCCCTCGGCAGCAGCTTTGTTTACCAAACAATGTCTTCCATTAAACAATGCATTGATAAGTTTTAGTTTAACGCCAGTAGAATTATAAGAGGGCAGAATATTCACTTGTGCTTTTCTTATTAAATCATCAAGCTCATGCTCGGAAGGATTTTCCACCAAGCAAGTATTGAGTTGTTGGTGCGCTGCTTTTTTTAATGCAGAAGTTGGATTTTTTCCGGCCACAACAAACGGAATATTAATTTTGCTGAAAATTTCTTCTAGTAACCATATTACTGCTTTTTCATTTTCATTTACAGCTAAATTTCCGTGGTATAAACAGAAATTACCGGTACCTGCTTTACTTTTAATTTGTGACCAAGGAATAAAAACCGGAAGAAAGTGTAGTTGTTGAGCATGAAAAACATTCTGATAAAGTATTTCATCAGTTTTACTTACAGTTAAAAATGTAGCATTCTGAGCCAATCGTTTTTCATATTTCTTTAATAATATCGATTCAATGAAATAATACATTTTTCGGAAAATACCGGATTCGGCTGCATAAAGATTTTTATAATAACTGTATTCAACGTTATGTAATCGCACCAGTACTTTTCTGTTTTTAAGTTTCCCCTTAAAAAGATGATAGGTGCAATGAATTCCTTCCAACAAAATTGGATAATTGTCTTTTTCAAGGTTAATCAGCAAATTTTCATCACAACGAGATAAGACAATGTAAGGAATCGAATAGGGTAGTATTGACAGGTTTTTCTTTCTGGGGTAATAATTTACAGAATCGCAATACCTGTTAAGTATGGGCTGCTCAGCACGCTTACTTGTAAAGCAATGAAGATGAATTTTAATCCCCAGTTGGTGAAGTGTTTTTATTTTATAAAATAAATCCACGACGCCGCCAAAATCAGCAGGCCAGGGAACATCATGAGTAACAATATGGAGATGTTTATCCAAAAATTTTCTTATAAAAAGCAATCAATATTTTCTCTTCATTTTGCCAGCAAAGTTCTTTTGCAGCGGTTTTGCAATTTTCATGCATTGACTTCCAAACTGATTCATCATCAAGAAGTCGATTTACAACTAATGCAATTGAATCAGGTTCAAGATCGTCTATTAAAACAGCAATATCGTATTTTTTGTTCAATTCTTGATAAAGAGGATAGTCTACACAAATTTGAGGTGTACCTGCATGTATGTAATCAAAAAAACGATTGGCAAGGGAATAGTAATTGCTTTTGGCACCTTGCTCAAACAGCGTTAATCCTATATAAGATTGGCTTGTAATTTCTTGAAGTGAGTTTGGTGACAACATACCTTTGAAAATAACTTTATCCTCAACATGGTGAATGCGACTTAGTGCCTTTGCCTGTTGCATGAAATTGCCATCGCCACAAATAATAAGTTTAGTGTCAATAAATTTCATAGCAGGAATCAGCGTTTCAAAACTTCGCCCTTCATTAACTGCGCCCTGATATAGAATGAATTTTTCTTTTGGCTTAGCACTTTTATTTTCATCCATCAAGGCAATACTTCTGATGACTTCAAAATCAACTTTGTATAACTTTTTGAATTCTTCTGCGATTACATGGTTAACTGTATAGGCTAGTTTAAACTTAGGCACAGCATACTTTTCTATCGATTTCCATATTTTATAAATCTTAGTTCTCGATGCAATCTCTTTCATTTCGCAAAACAATTCATGTGCATCATAAATTCTTGGAATCCTTTTTAATGAAGAAACCCATAAACAAGGTATAATCGTGTCCAAATCAATGGCGCAAATGCCATCTGCTTTTGTAAACAATAAAAAGATGAAAAGCCTAAGGTTGTATTCTATATAAAATAGCTTCCCTTTTTCAAAAAAACAGTAAAGCCTTTTTTGTTTGAAGGCCTTGCTTTCGAGTGGTAGTGAGCTTCTTTTTTCTCTTCCAATCAATGTAATATCATATCCCTCATTAGCCAATGAAGTACAAATACGAATCATGCGCTGGTCGTAGTTCAAATCGTTGGTTACTGTGAAAATTATGGATGGCAAATGAAAGAATTTTCGTTTGATTATCGAGTATTTTTTGATGCTGCTTCAAATATCATTTCGATGATTTCTACAGTTTTCAGGCCTTCGTGAGCGCTGGCAAATTGACTGTCGGTTTCATCAATTGCTTTCAGCAGGTTTTCATAAACTATATCATGATTGCTCATGCTTCCTTGGTAAAATCCATAATCATTGGCAGGATTTCCCATTTCATTTACATCGATTTGTAGTCCTTCAATAGACTGATATTCGATTGTATTCAAATATTGACCACCAATTTTTATTGTTCCCTTATCCCCAAACAATGTAATCGAACCCTCCATGTTTTTTTTGTAAGTATTCACATTGTAATTCATAGTGCCGATTGCGCCGCTTATCATTTCAAATAATATCACACCGGCATCTTCAATATCAATATCAGCATGTTGAAAATTGGAGATATTAGCCTTCGCAGATTTAACATCCCCCAATAACCAAAACAGCAAATCAATAAAATGACTGAATTGAGTGAATAGAGTGCCCCCATCCAGTTCTTTTTTTCCTTTCCATAAACTTATGTAATATTCAGCCGGACGGTTCCAAAAACAATTAATTTGAAATGAATGTATTTTGCCCAGTTTATTATCATTTAATAATGACTTTAATGCGACTATCGGTGGATTGTAGCGATTTTGTTTAACGACGAACAACTTTTTGTTATTGAAATGAGCTACTTCAATC
>CANHLV010000059.1 GCA_947461495.1 Chitinophagaceae bacterium | reverse complement strand
GTGATGATAGTTAATTCAAAATGCAAAATTAAAAATTCGAATATTTTGAATTTCCTTTTTTGAATTTTAAATTTTGAATTTTTACTTAGAACAGCCAACTCTAATGACTTTTTTAAACACCTAAAATTAAGCATTAGAAATTAACTAAGTTTGCGCTAATGAATTTGTCGACTTTTTATAGAAATTTTATCGGGCAATTACAGCAAATCTATTCAACTCATGAAGCAGCCAATATAACTGCCATGTGTTTTGAAAAAATTGCAGGAATTACCAAATCAGATGTGATTAAAAATCCAGATTTTAATTTGTTAGAAATTCATTTTAAAAATCTAGAAACATCATTGTCTCAATTGCTATTACACAAACCTGTTCAATATGTTTTGGGTGAAGCCTGGTTTTATAAACTGAAATTTAATGTTGATGAAAATGTGTTGATCCCCAGACCGGAAACCGAAGAGTTGGTGAATGAAGTTTTTAATTTTTTAAGAGAATCTTCTTCAAAAAAAATCATAGACATAGGAACAGGCAGCGGATGTATTCCCATTACCATTAAAGCGGCACATCCTGAAACAACAGTTACTGCAATAGATATTGATGAACATGCTATTGCCATCGCCATTAAAAATGCTTCGATCCACAAAACTGAAATCGAATTCGTTCACATGAATTTTCTAGATAAAAACAAATGGAATGATTTTGAAAAATTTGATGTTGTGATCAGCAATCCACCATATATACCGATTAGAGAAAAAGAGTTGATGGATAAAAATGTAACCAACTACGAACCTCATCTGGCCTTATTTGTACCTGATGAAAAGCCATTGCTTTTTTATGAGGCCATTGCATTGTTCAGCAAAATGCATTTAGCTGAGAACGGAAAAATATTTATGGAGGTACACGAGATTCTGGCTAAAGAGGTTTCTGAATTATTCAGTCAACATCAATTCCAAACTGAAATCAAAAAAGATATTTTTGAAAAAGAAAGAATGGTGATGGCTACTCACTGCAGCTAAGAATAATACAATACGACTTTACTTCTATTTTTTCTACGCCACCGTTGAAACGGTGGGCTATAATAAAATGTAGATAGTTAAAAAATGGAGTTTTTTTGAAAAAGATAGAATGGTAACGGCTACTCACTACCGGTAACCGTAGCCGAAGTAGTGGCCCCTAATTTTCGGGCAACTTTCATCACTTTTACAATCTCGCCCCATTGAGAAGTTGAATCCGCATTGATTACAACGGCAGGCTTGATGCTATCTCCTTCATTGATGTATTTTTTCAATGCAGATTCAAGCGAATCGGGATTTATTTTTTTGGCTCCTACGAAATAATTTTTATCCTTATCTACGCTAACCACCACACTTTGTTTTTGTTTGGTATCACTCTTGGATTTGGGTACGCTCATCTTAATGACATTCGGATTGGCAAGCGTTGAAATCATCAAAAAGAACATCAGTAATATGAATAGGATGTCATTCAAAGGTCCGGTATCTACCTCTGAATGTGACTCTCTTAATTTTGTTTTTCTTAAACTCATAATTTGAATAAAAGTTATGACTGATTATCCTCTTGTTGGCTCTTGAAGAATATCTATAAATTCACTGCTTGCAGATTCCATTCTGTTGGCGAGCCTGTTGATTTGGGTATCTAAATAACTATGCCCTAAAAATGCCAACATACCGATGATTAATCCTGTTGCCGAAGTAATCAATTTGATGTACATCGCATCTGCAATTTGACTGATAGAAGGGTTGCTGATGGTGGCAAATTCTTTCAATAATATCACCAACCCTATGATGGTACCAACAAAACCAAACAATGGAGCAATGCGTGAAATCACAGAAATGGTATTCAGATTTTTTTCCAATTTATACATTTCCAGTTTACCTACATTATCCATACTTTTCTCAATGGCATCGATAGGTTTGCCTATTCTTTGCAATCCTTTATCAATCATTCTTGCGATAGGGCTGTTATTGTTCTTGGCTAAGCTTCTAGCTGCGGTTACGTTACCGTTAGTAATATGATCTCGTATTATGTTCATGAAATTATCATCCGTTACACTTGCTTTTTTGATAACCAGCCATCTTTCAATAAAGAAATAAATTACCAATGCAAATAAAATACCCAATGGAATCATAATCACACCACCTTTGCTGAGTAATGACCAAACACTTTCAACTTGCGCGGTACTGACTCCAGCTGCTGCTGTAGAATCTACTTGTAAGAAAATGTCAAACATATTTTATAAGATTTATTGATACAGAATATCGGAGTGCAATAAAATAAAACTAATTGATGTTCACAAATAATGAAATGTTAATTGTAAAAAAATACAAGAATTATTTTCCATCCATTTTTTGCATGGCCATAATCTGACGCATTGTTTTTTCCATACCTTCACTGCTGCCGTCTAAAAATATCACGTTTCCTTTTCCATATTCAGCGAAATTTTTAATAGCTTCTGTCCACATGCTGAACAGAATAACATTAGTATCTAAATTAGCTTGCTTCATTTCTTCTGCCGCCTGGCTCATCCCCTTAGCCACTTCTTCTCTGAACAAAGCCACACCTTGTCCACGTAACTGAGCCGCTTGTCTTTCTGCTTCTGCAGCGATTTTGATTGCATTACCTTCTGCTTCAGCCGCTTTGGTTTTTGTTATCAATAAAGCTTGACCTTCATTTTCTGCTGCTGCTTTCAAATTGTTACTAGCCACCACTTTGCTCATACTGTCGATTATCGCCTGATCAAATGTGATGTCATTGATTTGCAAATCCTGTAAGTGAAACCCCCATTCTTCCAATGATGCGTCCACATGTTCTTTCACGAATTCAACAATATCTCTTCTCAAGACTAAAATTTCTGATTGTTTTTTGGTGGCCACAAATGCTCTGATATTTCCCTCAATGGTTCTTACCAACGCCTGCATAAAATCTCTTTCGCTGATAAATTTAAAAGCTACTTTTTGTATTGTTTCTTCAGTTTCATTTTGCACTGAGTACAACAACATCGATTTGAAATACACATTCGCCTGATCCAATGTTACCGCCTGAAACTCCAGTTCCACAGAACGATTTTGATAACTGATTCTTTTAAAAACTTGTTCGATTAAAGGAATTTTGAATTGCAATCCCGGCCTTCTTATTCCGGAATATTTTCCAAAACGAGTAATTACAGCGATTGTACCTTGATTTACGGTAAACAAACCGCTTACTACAATGAATGCGACAATGATTAACCACCAAAATTGAAATAGTATGTTCATGGTTTTAGGTTTTAGAGTGTGAAGTTAGGGAAGTTTGAGGTTTGTTGTTTGGGGTTTGGCGTTTGGCGTTTGTTTGTTGTGGTTTATTGAAGCATGTCGTTTAAAAGGTTTCAGAGGTTCAATACGTTCAAGATGTTACATTTTCTTCAGAAACAAACCTTTTGAACTAATTGAACTTATTAAACCTTTGGAACTAATCTAGCCTATCCAGCCTATCACCTTTAGATTTTTTACATTTCTGTCCTCTCCTCCCAAATCTCACACAAATGCACAATAGTTTCCACTGCTTTCATCATATCCTTTACCCCAATCCATTCCAGTTTGCTGTGGATCCCTTGCATACCGGTAAAAATATTCGGACAAGGCATTCCCATGTAACTTAAACGGCTACCGTCGGTACCGCCGCGGATACTTTCAATTTTTAGTTTTAATCCTGAACGATTGATGGCTTCTTTTGCATAATCCACCACAAAAGAACATTGATCCAGCATTTCCTTCATGTTGCGATATTGCTCATGAATGGTATATTCCATTTTGGCGCCTGGGAAACGATTTACTACTTCCACTGCCAGTTTTTCTAATCTTTCATGATGAGCTTTTAATCCGTTTACAGTAAAATCTCTTACTATAAAATTAATGTGTGATTTTTCAGCAATGCCACCCATGGAAACAGGATGCACAAAACCTTCTCGCTTTTCGGTGGTTTCAGGACTCCATTCATTTTTTGGCAAGGCATCTAGTATGGCGCCAACAACTTTCGTTGCATTAACCAAACTTCCTTTGGCATAACCTGGATGCGCCGAAATTCCGTGAACAGTAATCACAGCAGCATCGGCACTAAACGTTTCATCTTCCAACGAACCTGCTTCTCCTCCATCCAAAGTATAGCCGTATTGGGCACCTACTTTTTCCATATCAATCTTCGCTGTTCCTTTGCCCACTTCTTCATCAGGTGTAAAAACGATTTTAATATCGCCATGTTTGATAGCAGGATTTTCAACTAAGGTTTTAGCCGCTTGCATGATAATGGCAACGCCACTTTTGTCGTCTGCGCCTAATAAGGTCAATCCACTTGCTGTGATAATTTCATGTCCGATATGTTCCTTGAGATAAGGAGCATCTGAGATTTTTAAAACCTGGGTATTGTCATCCGGAAGCACAATATCCTTGCCATCATAATTTTCATGCAAGATTGGCTTTACATGGGTACCACTGCAATCCGGGGCTGTATCTACATGCGAACAAAAACAAATCGCAGGGACATCTTTTTTATCGGTATTAGAAGGGACTGTCGCATATACATATCCGTATTCATCTACAACAGCATCAGTCAAACCGATTTCCAATAATTCCTGCTGAAGGATTTTACTTAAATCTTTTTGTTTTTCTGTTGTCGGGTGTGCGTTACTGTTAGGATCGCTTTGCGTATCGATTTGGACGTAACGCATGAAGCGAGAAGTGAGATCGGACTTATTAACCATACTAGTATTTTTTGTTTGGGGTTTGGCGTTTGGCGTTTTTTGTTTTTACCCGATGAAAATGTTTATAACTAATCAACACCAAACGCCAAACAATATTTTTTTTACGCTATCTCCACCAACTCAATATCAAACACCAAAACCTGTCCAGCAAGGAAATGATTGGCGTCCAATACAATAATATCTTCTCTAACTTCTACCACAACAACCGGAATAGGCTGTCCCATTTGATTGGTTAAGGTTAAAGTCATACCTGCTTCTAATGGCATATCAGCAGGTACATTTTCTTTTGGAAAAGGGATAATCGCTTCTTCACTTCTTTCACCGTAACCATCTTCGGGAGCGATGTTGATGGTTTTCTTTTCACCTATTGTCATACCGGGCATGGCAGCATCAAATCCTTTGATCATTTGTCCGGCACCTACTGTAAATTCGAGTGGTTCCCTTCCTACAGAGGAATCAAATTGTTCACCTGATGTTAATTTCCCAGTGTAATGAACTTTCACTACATCGCCTGCTTTAACTTGTTGCATTGTGTTTTTTTTATTGTTTTAAAAATTCCGAAAAAACCATTTTCAGATTTTGTTGCACAATCCTACTTTAACAAAAGTTGAAGCGAATGGAAAGCGAAATGTACTGATTCGGAGGGCAATATTAAAAATAAAAATCTATTCTGCCGAATTAAAAAACTTTACTCAACTTTGACTGATGAAGAAATTAACCTATATGCTGTTTTTGCTTGTATGTTGGGGAATTCAGAGTTCCTGTGCCCAGACAAAAAACACTACAGACAATAATCAGCAAATTATAACCGGAGCTGAAAGAACCAGCGAATATTTGCCTTTTTTAAAAGGGAAACGTGTGGCCATATTCGCCAATCCCACTTCGGTAATTGGGAAAACCCATCTGCTTGACACATTGCTGTCATCAAAAATTAATATTGTCACGATTTTCGGTCCAGAGCATGGTTTCAGAGGAAAAGCTGATGCCGGTGAACATGTAAATAATGATGTGGATGCCAAAACCGGAATCCCTGTCATCAGTTTGTATGGCGACCATAAAAAACCTACGGCAGCTGATTTGCAAAATGTGGATGTGATGGTATTTGATATACAGGATGTAGGTGTGAGGTATTACACTTTCATCTCATCCTTGCAATATTATATGGAAGCGGCAATAGAAAATGAAAAAGAATTGATTATCCTCGACCGCCCCAATCCCAATGGATTTTATGTGGATGGTCCGGTGCTAGATACTGCATTTAAAAGCTTTGTAGGTATGCAACCTGTTCCCATCGTGTATGGGTTAACAATAGCAGAATATGCATTAATGTTGATTGGAGAAAGATGGATGAGCGAAAAGGCCAACAAGAAACTGGATGAATTGTCCAAGGACTGGGATGAAGCCATTCCGCCAGTAAAAAATGTTGACACTTATTTTAATGTCCCAACTACAAAAACTAACAATAAAAATCTTCACTTCAGTGCCATCATCATCCCCTGCAAGAATTATACTCACGATTCGAAATATGAATTGCCTGTTAATCCCTCGCCTAACCTGAAAGAGATGCAGTCGATTTATCTTTATCCATCCACATGTTTCTTTGAAGGAACGGTAATGAGCGAAGGAAGAGGCACAGACAAACCTTTTCAGATTTTCGGTCATCCGACGTTGCCTTCAAATTTATTTTCATTTACGCCCAAACCCAATGAGGGCGCTAAAAGCAGTAAATGTTTCAATCAGATTTGTTATGGATGGAATTTATCTGGCAGCAAAGAAGATGTTTTGAAATCAATAAATAGCAAAATCCAAATCAAATATTTACTCGAAGCCTACAAGCTATTTCCAGGCAAAGACAGTTTCTTTTTAAAAAATAATTTCTTTAATAAATTGGCAGGCAATAATATGTTCATGCAACAAATTAAAGAAGGAAAATCCGAAACTGAGATACGAAAAAGCTGGGAGCCCGAACTCACTACATTCAAAGCCATCAGAAAAAAATATTTATTGTACACAGATTTCAAACAAGATTAAATGGACTATAAAGAATTAAGAATTGTCTTCATGGGTACACCCGAATTTGCCGTGGCATCTCTGTCAAAACTGGTGGATGCAGGATGCAACATAGTTGGTGTCATTACAGCTCCTGATAAACCCGCAGGTCGAGGCATGGAATTGCAGCAAAGTGCAGTAAAAAAATATGCCGTTGATAAAGGGTTGAACATTCTTCAACCTGAGAAATTAAAAAATCCGGAATTCATCGAACAATTAAAATCATTGCATGCTGATTTACAAATAGTAGTTGCCTTTCGCATGCTTCCCGAAATCGTCTGGAACATGCCACCCATGGGCACTTTGAATCTTCATGGTTCATTATTGCCTCAATACAGAGGGGCCGCTCCCATCAACTGGGCGATTATTAACGGTGAAGCTTACACGGGCGTTACGACTTTCAAACTCAAACATGAAATTGATACCGGCGATATTTTATTGAATGAAAAAATAACGATTGAAGATAACGAAACTGCAGGCACTTTGCATGACAAGATGAAAGAAATTGGCGCAGAAGTTTTATTGCAAACAGTGAAAGGACTTGCTGAAGAAAGCATCACCGAAAAACCTCAAGACAATTTCAATATCAAACATGCTCCAAAAATATTTACTGAAACATGTGCCATCGACTGGAATAAATCTGCTGTTGATATCAATAACCTAATCAGAGGACTATCTCCCTACCCTGCTGCATTTACACAATTGGATGGAAAGAAATTAAAAATATTTGCTGCTTCAATTGAAAATTCAACTCCAACTGTAGCAACCGGAACTTATAAAACAGACGGCAAACATTTTTTAAAATTCGCCTGTAACGACGGCTATATCAGCATCAAAGATTTACAACTGGAAGGTAAGAAGAGAATGAAGGTAGAAGATTTTTTGAGGGGGTATAGGTTTGGGGGTTAGGCGTTTGAGCTTTAAGTCGCTGCGCTGGTTTGGGGTAACCTTTGTTCAAAAGGTTCAATTAGTTCAATTAGTTCAAAATGTTAGTTCTGCCCTTAGGAGGAAGGGAGTCGCCTTCTAAATTGCTTACTCTCTGCCCTTGTTGGTCTTATGACCAACAAGGATTTTCTTATATCTCATTTACCTGTTGGTGAAAAAACCAACAGAGGCATCAAAAGCCCCCTTCCCCAACCCTTCCCCCACAAGAGGAAGGGAGCCGCCTTTCAAAAATACTTATTCAACTTCAAATATATTTCAGTATTTATATCTGCCCTTATTATTTCTGCCCTTGTTGGTCTTATGACCAACAAGGATTTTCTTATATCTCATTTACCTGTTGGTGAAAACACCAACAGTGGCATCTCAACTTCCCCCTTTGGGGGACCGAGGGGGCTCTAATACTTCACCACCCTCATCGTCTTAACCTCTTCCCCTTGCTTCACCTCTACCATATATACACCCGCTTTCAACTCATTGCCGATGTTGTTAATCTGGAATGTTGTCGTAGCAAATGATTTAATTATCCTTCCCTGAATATCCATGATTTTCACACTCACTTCTTTAGTGCTGTTAGTGATAACCTGAAGATTGAATGAAGAAGCAGTTGGGTTGGGGAATAATTTCACATCCAAAGATGCAGGTATATTCATAGTGCCTTTTGTGTAAATATTCCCCGTATTTTCTGCACATGGCGCCAGCTTAATTATTAAAGTTCTTGTACTTCCGCTGCTGGCACAATTAGAAATGGCTCTTGCTGTAACAGTTCCATCAATCAAGCCGGCAGGATAACTTACTGTTATACTTCTGGT
>CANHLV010000058.1 GCA_947461495.1 Chitinophagaceae bacterium | reverse complement strand
GGACCTAGTACAGGTTTGCCTACAAAAACCGAGCAAAGCGATTTGTTACAGGCTTATTATGGCAGAAATGGGGAGTGCCCGATTCCTGTAATTTCTACATCAACACCTAGCGATTGTTTTGATGTGGCATTTGAAGCGGTAAGAATTGCGATACAACACATGACTCCGGTGATTTTGTTGAGTGATGGTTATATCGCCAATGGTGCAGAACCATGGAAGTTTCCGCAGACAAAAGATTTGAAAAAGATTGAAGTGTCTTTTAAGACAGAAAAAAATGCCGAAGAAGAAAAGTTCATGCCTTATTTAAGAGATGAGAAATTGGTTAGGCCATGGGTAATTCCGGGTGCTGCAGGCTTGGAGCATCGTATTGGTGGCTTGGAAAAACAAAACATCACAGGCAATATCAGTTATGATCCTGAAAACCATCAGACCATGGTGAAAATTAGGGAACAGAAAGTCGAAAATATTGCTGATTATATTCCTTTACAAAAACTGGATAGTGGCGAACAAAAAGGTAAAGTGTTGGTAATAGGGTGGGGTAGTACATACGGCGCCATCAAAAGCGCTTGTATTGAATTGCAGAAAAAAGGACTTCCTGTTTCACATGCGCATCTCCGTTATATCCGTCCTTTTCCAAAAAATTTGGGCGACATCATCAAGAATTTTGATAAGGTGTTGATTCCTGAAATTAATAACGGGCAACTGATAAAAATCATCAGAGATAAATACCTGGTGGATGCAAAAGGGTTTAATAAAATCATGGGCGTGCCAATTACCAAAGGAGAGATCATTGAAGTAGTGGAGGGAATGATTTAGCTCGCCACCTCGATCCCCTAGGGTAAGTTTAGTAACCACGTATTCACGATTTTTTCACTGCAACGTTTTTTGCCACTAAGTCCCAAAGACATGTCTCATTTTAATCTCTTAGAGGTGATATTATTCTAAAAGACAAATGCAGTTTAGGAATAAAACTCCATAGGAGTGACACAAAAAATATTTCAGGAAAAGAGCTCGAAAAGGACCAAAGACACAGTGTATTTTTCGCATTACAATTGCTTAATAAAAATAGCCCATGATATGTTAACCACGGGCTATTTCTATTTTTATAAGTTGTAAATTTTTATCTAACTCTTTCTCTTCCTAATGAAATACCAATTTTCAAATTGAATGAGAAATAACTGTCTTTTTGAGTTGGGCTGCCTCTTTTGTTTCCTGGCAGTGCTTGTTGACCATTAATTACTCTGTTATTAAGCAACAAGGCATTTGTTAGTCTGGTGCCACTGAATCCATTGTTTACATAGTATGATGGGTCAATATAATTGGTACTCACATCATCCAGATAATCTGTAGTGAGTATTCTGTATACAAATTCTGCCCTAAGATTTACAATGGTAGAAAGTTCGTATTTCACACCAGCTCCAACAGGATAATTTATTTGCTTTAATTTATAAATTTTTCTGTCGGGATATTCTTTAAGCCCCTGTCCTTCAGTAGAAAGTGGTTGCAAATCAATGAGTTTATTGCCAATTTTCGCTTGTGGGTTAAATGAAAAATATCCAATACCGCCAAGTAGATATGGAGAATACCTTGGTGGCTCTTCATCTTTGTTTTCCCAATCAATAAACAGGAAGAAAGGATGAGCTTCAGCTACGAATGAAAACTCAGTAATGTTGGTTTGAAAATTGAGGTTTCTATTGTATCTTCTTCTAGCCAAATCTGATTCAGGCACATCCACTAAAATAGCATCATCGCCAGATAGTTTACCAAAACTTGCTTCAAATCTCGCACCTATGGCATTTTTATATAAAATCGACAAGTAGCCACCAGCACAACCATAGGTCTTGCCATAATTCAAATCTTTAACAAATCGTTTTCCTACTCCAGCTTTTCCACCTATGTCTGTTAAACAATTCATAGCACCAACTGATGCACCAATTTCATAAATGACTGGATTGTCATAATATGAATCATCATAGAAATAATATTGACCAACGGCCTTAGACGAATAGCCCAAAATCAACACAGCCAAACCAAGCGCAAATGTGAATCTTTTCATTGAACAATTCCGGTTTTACTAATTAATTTTAAAATATAGAAAATCAGACTACAAATTAAACGATTTTTCTTGAATATTATTTAGTTATCTCTATTAATATTATAAAACTTACAGGCATTTTTTACGCCACAAATAGTACAGGCAGGTTTTCTAGCTGTACAAACATACCGTCCATGCAAAATAAGCCAATGATGTGCTTTATGGATCAGATTCTCTGGAAAGTGTTTTATTAATTGCTTTTCAGCGGCCAATGGAGTCTTGGCATTTGTTGTCAATCCCATTCTGGCACTTACTCTGAAAACATGTGTATCTACAGCCATATTGGGCTGGTTATCAATAACTGAAGTGATAACATTTGCGGTTTTCCTACCAACTCCGGGCAGTTTTACCAAGTCATCAACAGTTAAAGGTACAATTCCATTGAATTCTTTTTCTAGCATTTGTGCCATACCAATCAAGTGTCGTGCTTTGTTATTGGGATAAGAAATGCTTTTTATCAAATGAAAAAGCGCATCAAATTTCGCTTTACTCAAGCTTTCGGAATCAGGGTAATGCTTAAAAATTTCAGGTGTAACCATATTTACCCTCTTATCGGTACACTGAGCCGATAAAACTACAGCTACGAGCAACTGAAACGGATTGTCATATAACAACTCTGTTTCTGCCTCAGGCAAATGCTCACTAAAATAAGTGATAATATAATCGTATCGTTCTTTTTTTTTCATTAAAAAACCCGCTGCTAATAGCAACGGGTGTAAGTTATAAATTAATTCGCTTCTTATGCAGTGGGAGCCATTTCTTCGGCTACTTTTTGGGCATAATTTAAAATGTTTTCTATTGATTTTGAACTTGGTGAAAAACTTACATTTTCTAATTCTGTCTTGGAACTTGTCAATAAAGCTAATTTTTCTTGCAAACTCCAATCGATTTCAAGTGCGGCTTTAATAGCGGCGGTCTTTGCTGTAGAAGTTTCTCCATAAATATACTGAAGAAGGTCCTCCGATGTAAAACTGTGCATAGGCAGGTTTGATGCTTTTAGTTAAATAAATTATCCATATCCGACAATAAAACGCAGCACTGAACCTAATATTGTTCAACACTAAGTAATTTTTACAAAATCATGGTGTTTTTACGATGAAAATTTCTTCATTATCTTTTTTCATAAGATATTTTTCCCTCGCATATCGCTCTATTGATTCTGCTTCAGATCTTAATAAATTGAGTTCCAGCCTAGTTTCTTGGATTTGTTTGGTTAAAGTTATTTCTGTTTTTTCTAGCTCACCCAACTTATTCAGTCTTTCAGCAATCAATCCCCAATCTTTAACATCAAAAAAACTCATCCAAATCAGAAAAACAAGAATGCTAATAAAGTATTTGTTTTTAATGACTCGATAAATACCGGTACTTGTATTCATTATTAATAATTAACAAGACAATTTAAGATAAAAAAACAATAAAAAACATTTTTATTTATCCGGAGAATTATTTTCCAAATTTTATTTTACCTGTTGGATAAATAGCGCTGCTGCCTAATATTTCTTCAATTCGAATGAGTTGGTTATACTTTGCCATTCTATCACTTCTGGAAGCTGATCCGGTTTTTATCTGGCCGCAATTTAATGCAACAGCCAAATCCGCAATTGTGCTGTCTTCAGTTTCACCACTACGATGACTCATAATTGTGTTGTATCCGTTTTGCTGAGCCATACTAACCGCATTGATGGTTTCAGTTAATGTACCAATCTGGTTTACTTTTACCAAAAGCCCGTTAGCCGTTTCTTCCTTAATGCCTCTTTCCAGTCTTTTCACATTGGTAACAAATAAATCATCACCCACCAATTGACACTTACTTCCTACTGTATCGGTAAGCATTTTCCATCCTTTCCAATCGTCTTCTGCCATACCATCTTCAATCGAAATGATAGGATATTGCTTAACCCAGCTTTCCCAGTATTTCACCAATTGTTCGCTAGTCATTTTTTTGCCATCGCTCTTGTGGAAAATATATTTTTTCTCTTTTGCATTCCACAATTCACTGTTGGCCGCATCCATAGCGATTCCAATCTGGCTACCGGTTTTAAATCCTGCCGCTTGAATGGCTGTCAATACAGTTTCAATCGCTTCTTCATTACTTTGGATGTTTGGCGCAAAACCACCTTCATCACCTACGTTTGTACTAAAGCCTTTTTTCTTCAAAACAGTTTTCAAAGCATGGAAAATTTCAACTCCCCATTGCAAACCTTCACTGAAAGATTTAGCACCTACAGGCATTACCATAAATTCCTGAAAATCGATTTTGTTGTCAGCATGTGCACCACCATTCAAAATGTTCATCATTGGAATGGGTAAAATTTTCGCATTCGTACCACCAATATATCTGTAAAGAGGCAAGTTGGCTTCCAAAGCAGCAGCTTTAGCAACAGCCAGACTCACAGCCAACATCGCATTGGCACCTAATTTACCCTTGTTTTCTGTGCCATCAAGCTTAATCATCATGGCATCTATTCCAGTTTGATCTGCAACATCCCAGCCCAATAAGGCATCCGCTAATACAGTATTTACATTCTTTACAGCTTTCAATACGCCTTTTCCGCCATACATTTTTTTGTTATTATCTCTTAATTCTACAGCTTCGTGAATGCCTGTGCTAGCACCACTTGGAACAGCAGCGCGGCCTAGTCTTTCATTCTCCGTCATAACATCTACTTCAATAGTTGGGTTTCCTCTACTGTCTAAAATTTGTCTGGCATGGATGGATGCAATGTAACTCATGTTTTTTTTGATTATTTGTAATGAAATTGTTTTTATTGAAAATGCAAAGAAACAAAGTTTGATTATGCTCTCAAAATGATTCTTATGTGGTTAGTTGTTTAAAAATATGTTCAAGACTTTGATTCTCGCTGTTTAATGAAATAATATTCAGTTGATGTTGCAAACTGAATTCAAATATTTTTTTCTTTAAGAGTTCTGCTGAAGTTGTTTCAATGATAAAATTATTTTCATGCCCTTCTGTTAAACGTTCAACTCCTTCAATTGATACAAGAGTTTGCATGTTTACATTTTCCTTGAATTGAACAGTAACAACCTGTTTTTCTAAATTTCCTTTCTTTAAATTAGTAAGATTGTCATCAGCTACAATTTTACCTTTATTGATGATAATGACTCTGTCACACAATGCTTCTACTTCCTGCATGATATGAGATGAAAACAATATCGTTTTGTGTTTGCCGAGTTTTTTAATGACTTCTCTTATTTCAATAATCTGGTTAGGGTCAAGTCCGGTTGTGGGTTCATCCAATATCAATACTTCAGGATCATGAACCAACGTTGCTGCAAGGCCAACACGTTGTTTATAACCTTTACTTAATTGTTTTATTTTCTTGTGTGATTCCGATTTCAATCCAACAAGTTCAATAACTTCTTCTACTCTTTTTTTTGATGATTTTACTTTATGTATATCTGCAATAAAATTCAGGTACTCCCTTACATACATTTCTAGATAGAGTGGATTGGCTTCGGGTAGATAACCGATTTTTTTTCTAGTAAGAATATTGCTTCTTTCAACAGGAATTCCACATACAATAATCTTGCCGCCATCAGCTTCAAGATATCCAGTAATCATCTTCATAGTAGTAGATTTACCTGCACCATTTGGTCCAAGAAATCCTACAATTTCATTCTTGTGAAGCGAAAACGAAACATCATTCACAGCTTTTTGCGAGCCGTAATTTTTAGATAAATTTGAAATGGTTATCGACATCAGTGCTGATTAAAAAAATTATTGATGATCAATTGATGTTTAACCATAAAAGCAATACACTTTATTTTGAAGGAGGTCTTTTATTTCCTCCACCTTGAGGTCTGTTTTGACTTCTAGGCTGTCCACCTTGTTGTGGCTTGTTTTGATTTCTTGGTTGTCCGCCTTGTTGTGGTTGGTTCGCATTAGGATTGGTACCTTGTCCTGGCTGATCATTTCTTCTTTGCGGTTGTCCTTGCCTTTGTTGCGGCTGCCCCTGTTTTTGCTGACCTGCTCCTTGTTGTGGAGATTGAGGTCTTTGTCCACCGCCTTGCTGTCTTTGTTGTTGACCGCGCTCTTTCTCCCTGCGCTTACGTGTAGTTTTCTCCAGACTTTTAAGACTGATTTGACCTACTAAATCTGCATATTCAGGTTCTACTTCTTTTGGTTTACCAGTAATAACTTCAGCAGTTTCTAGCTCTTCAGGCCTGATGCCTTGTCTGTTTTGGGCTTTGATATTTTTTACAGTTTCAAGCGTTAAAGGATATTGCTTGTTACTGTCTGCCATTGTGTACCACATCAGATTTCTGAAAATGTCTTTCTTAACTAAGAAAGCACGTCCTTTGGCCAATTCAAGCATATCAGCATCATTAGGGAAAAACTGTAAGGCATCCATATAAGTATCCAGTTCGTAATTCAAACAGCATTTCAAACGGCCACACTGACCACTGAGTTTGGTTTGATTGATACTTAAATTCTGATATCTCGCTGCGTTTGTATTTACGCTTTTGAAATCTGTAAGCCAGGTACTGCAACATAATTCTCTGCCACAACTGCCAATACCACCCACTTTTCCTGCTTCTTGGCGAGCTCCAATCTGACGCATCTCCACTTTTACTTTAAACTCACCTGCATATAATTTAATCAATTCCCTGAAATCAACTCGATCGTCGGCAATGTAAAAATAGGTTGCTTTTCTGCCATCGGCCTGAATTTCCACTTCGGCCATTTTTAATTCCAATTTTAATTGTCGAGCTATCGCACGGCTGCGAATTAACATCTGTGCCTCTTTAGATTTTGATTCTTTTAGTTTTTCAAGATCTTGCTCGGTAGCACGACGTAATACTTTCTTAATATCCGGACTTTTCTCGTCGATATTGTTTTTCTTCAATTGAAGTCGAACCAATTCTCCGGTAAGGTTAACCATACCCACATCAAATCCATTGACACCTTCCACGGCAATCATTTCGCCTCTTCCGTAATAATGAAGGGTGGTATTTTTGAAATAATCTTTTCTGCTGCCATTATTGAAAGAAACTTCAACAATCCTGCAATTGCTTTCAGGATCACTAAAAGGCAAATTGGCCAGCCAATCATGTACATTCATTCTGTTACAGCTTCCGCTGGCACAGGCACCATGACTCTGACAACCACCTGGGGCTCCATCTTTTCCGGAACCGCAACTTCCACAACCCATATAAATTAATTAATTGTATTCTAAAAATGATTACTCAAACAGACTTTGATCTGTTAGGATACCAAAATTACTGATTTGTTGCTAATAATGTGATATATCTTGATGGTAAGTGCATGAAAAAGTATTTTGGTGTTGGCATTTCTTTCTATATGGTATATCGCCACGTCAAGTTCTTTTAAGATTGCTTCTTGCTGATTTACATTACAGAGTTTGTTAAACCTGTTGGCGAAGTCGTTATTGTTATCTTGTTTTTCATTCTTAATTAAAATTTTATCAGCAGCTTCATCTCCCATAAATCTGAGTCTAATGGCATGTTCCAGTAAATGATTGAAGTACCTAAGAAACTGTTTTTGCTTTTCTCTACCTAATTTGCTGATGTCTTCAATCCATTTCACTTGTTCGGCTGGTCCGGTTTTAAGAATCGTATTTAGCCAGTCGCGAAGCTGAACTTCCCAATTGTCTTCATTATGGGCAACTTGTTGTAGCGCTTCCCTGAAGTTTCCTTCAGATAGTATAGCAATTTGCAACGCTTCATTCTCTTTCAATTGAACATCGTCAATTAAAGCTGATTTTATATCATCGGTAGATATTCTTGGAATTTTTATGAGTTGTGTTCTTGATAAAATCGTAGGCAATATCAATTGATCGTTTTCTGCTACGAATATGAATATGGTATTGGGTGGCGGCTCCTCAATAATTTTTAGCAGTTTGTTCCCTTCATTTCCTAAAAATTCCGGCATCCACATGATTAGAAATTTAAACTCTGCGCCAAAACTTTTTAAACTTAATGTCTTTATTATGTGATTACATTCTGCTGAAGTGATATTGCCTTGTTTGTTGTCGGCTTTAATAAATTGCAACCAATCGTAAATGTTTCCATAAGGATTGGCTTTTATAAATTCTCGCCATTCAGAAATGTAATCTGCAGAAACAGGTTTTTCTCCCGATTTTTTCGTGATGACAGGAAATGAAAAATGAATATCAGGATTTATCATTCCAGATGATCTTACACAAGAGGGACAAATACCACAGGAATCAGCGTGAGGTCCTACTTCTATTTGAGGAGCATCGCCAAAAAGAGAACCTGCTCCTTGTGCGGATTTACCGTTTACTTTTTCACAATTGATATATTGGGTAAAGGCCCGCGCCATTGAAAGTGCTCCGGAGCCTTCTTTTCCTAAAAACAATAGCGCATGTCCTAGCCTGTTTTGCAGGTACATATCAATCAGCTGTTGCTTAACTTCCGCTTGTCCTATTACTTCTTTGAATTGCACTAGCGCAAGTTAAAATAAATTACCAAGAAGTTGAAAGGTATTGCGAGTCGGATTACAATTTTCCAGTAATTTCTTCGCTCATCGGAGTAACACT
>CANHLV010000057.1 GCA_947461495.1 Chitinophagaceae bacterium | reverse complement strand
GTTTAAGGTTGATTGGAAATTTATAAGGGTTGAAAATATTCAACCCCTACGATTTGATCATTGTTGAAAACACAAAACACCAAACACCAAACACCAAACACCAAACAACAAACGTTATTTCACAATAAACACCGGAATATGCAGCTCGTGCCTCACTTTATCAATCGTAGTGCCATAAATAAAATCTTTAATTCCTTTGTGACCATGAGCGCCAATAACCAGTATGTCTGCATTTTCTTCTTTAATGATTCTTATTAATTCTTTTGACCTTTCTTTAAATCCAAGAACTCCTTTTACTTTGTATCCTTTGTCTTCCATTTGTTTAGCGATTAAGGATAGACGCTCTCTGTCTTTGTCCGTTTCATAATCTGCAGTATTGTCTCCATGTAGTTTTGCTGCTGGACTTTCAACAATATGAATTAAAATGAATTCTTTGTTATTGCCAGCTTGGCTAATGGCGCCTGAAATTAATTTGAAATCATTATCACTGAAATCAAGTGCAACAGCAATTCTATGGTACTCATGTATATGAAAATCATCCTTTGGCGCTACTTCAGGATGCATTTCTATAGAAGCCGACAAATGGTTTTTCTTTAAAATTGGGAACAATAAAATGTAAATTAATAAAGCGGTAAAAAAAAGCAGTGCAACAATTACAAGCGATTTAATGATTAGTGAATCTGTAATTGCAAAGTATGATGCTGTTTCATCAAGCAGTAATTTTCCATTCAAGAAAATCAATAATGCAGCAATCGACCATCCTATTATTTGAACCCAAGGCTTTATAGCAAAGTCACTCATTGTTTTTTTATCACTCACAAAATGTATAAGTGGTATTACTGCAAAGCCCAATTGCACACTTAAAATAACCTGACTGAAAATGAGTAGACTATCAACATCATCTTCACCGGTAATCGCAATGAAAATAATAGCTGGAATAATCGCCACTAATCTAGTGATCAATCTTCTTAACATCGGATTGATTCGAATACTGAGATAACCTTCCATTACAATTTGTCCTGATAAAGTGCCTGTAATCGTTGAGCTCTGGCCCGATGCAATTAATGCAATAGCAAATAGGGTAGAAGCAAAATTATTGCCTAAGACTGGCGACAATAATTCATGCGCTTTTTTAATTTCACCAACATCAGTTCTTCCAGTTTGAAAAAACACAGTGGCGGCAAGAATAAGTATCGCCGCGTTGATCAGAAATGCCGCATTTAATGCAATCGTACTATCGATGACGCTCCACTTCAAAGCTTCTTTGATGCCTTTGTGATCTCTTTTTATTTTCCGGGTTTGAATTAATGAAGAATGTAAGTAAAGGTTATGTGGCATTACTGTGGCGCCAATCATACCTATGGCAATGTATAAAGCTGTTTCTTTTGGCAACTTTCCTGTTATCCCTTCATGGTTATAAAGAGTTGAAGCGTCAGGTAAAGAAGGAATAAATCCTTTTAAAATTAAATGAATCGATGGTTGTGCGATGATGATATTTATCAGAAAAGAAAAAGCTATGATTCCAATCAGCATAATGATAAAAGCTTCAATTTTTCTCATCCCTAAACGCTGTAAATAAAGCAATAAAAAAGTGTCGATCACTGTTATGCTTACTCCAATCAAAAGTGGCAATCCAAAAAGCAATTGCAATCCAATCGCCATGCCCAAAACTTCTGCAAGATCTGTTGCCGCAATAGCTATTTCGGCAAGTAGCCAAAGTAGGAAATTTATTTTTTTCGGATACGATTCCCTGTTAGCTTGGGCAAGATCTCTTCCTCTTACAATGCCTAATCTGGCACTGAAACTCTGCAAAACAATGGCCATGAGATTGCTAAGCAATAAAACCCAGATCAATGTGAAACCATATTTACTGCCACCTGCCAAATCAGTAGCCCAATTGCCCGGATCCATATAGCCTACACTCACTAAATAAGCGGGCCCAATAAACGAGAATATTTTCTTCCAGCCGGGTTTTATTTTCGTCATATCAACCGACTCGTGTATTTCACCCAGTGACTTATTATGATGTGGTAATTCTGGCATTGAGTTTTGAAAATAATTTGTACAAATCTAGTCCTTATTAAATTAAATTTTCACCCCAAACGGTTGTTTACAAATTTCACAAGAATGTGGATTTAATATGTAAAAAATACACATTTATTTAAAAAAAATCGGGTTATATTGCAGTCTAAAAAAAGTAACTAATGGATTTTAAACATTACAAAATTCCTTACCCCGTAGCTAGCGAATACAAAAAACCTGTTGCTTATTTCTCAATGGAGTTTGCTGTGCATCAGCCGCTTAAAATTTACAGTGGCGGTCTTGGTTATCTCAGTGGTTCTCACTTAAGAAGTGCTTATGAATTAAGACAAAATCTCATCGGCATTGGTATTCTATGGAAATATGGTTATTACGATCAAGCCAGAAATCAAGATCAGACTTTGCAAATACAGTGGAATGAAAAATTATATAGTTTTTTAGAGGATACAGGAATCAAATTTCAAATTGAGATACATGGGCATCCTGTTTGGGTAAAAGCCTTGTATTTAAATCCAGAAACTTTTAAATCGGCTCCTTTGTTCTTGCTAAGTACAGATGTGCCTGAGAATGATTATATCTCACAAACGATTTCTCATCGTTTGTATGATGCTAATGTGGCTACAAAGGTGGCACAGTTTATTTTGTTGGGCGTTGGTGGTGCAAAGCTTATCGATGAATTAAATTTCAAACCTGAATTGTATCATTTGAATGAAGCCCATGCGGTCAGTTCGGCTTTCTATCTACATAAGAAATATGGAAGTATGGAGGAAGTGAGAAAGAGAATGGTCTTTACTACTCACACTCCTGAAGAAGCCGGAAATGAAAAACACGATTTGCATCTTTGTGAGAAAATGGGCTATTTCTGTGGCATGCCACTAGAACAAGTTAGAGAAATCGCAGGTACAGCTGATGAAAAATTCAATCATTCACTTGCAGCGCTGCGCTATGCTAAATTATCAAATGGTGTAAGTCAGCTTCATGGTGAAGTAAGTCGACTCATGTGGGAAAAATATGAGGGTATCTGTAATATCACCGCAATCACCAATGCACAAAACTGGCAATATTGGGCAGATAAACAATTATATAAATTCATGGAAGATAAAGATGAAGCAGGTTTCCAAGACAGGAAGCGACATCTGAAAAAAAGAGCCATGGAAATTGTTGCCGATCAAACTGGCAAATTGTTGAATCCTGATGTGTTTACTATTGTTTGGGCTAGAAGGTTTGCCGGCTATAAAAGAGCGGAATTACTGACTAGAGATCAAGCTCGTTTCAAAGCATTAATGAGCAACACTAAATATCCGGTTCAATTTGTTTGGGCTGGTAAACCTTATCCATTGGATTATCCGGCAATCAGTGATTTTAATTATCTCGTTAACTTGAGTAAAGGCTATAAAAATGTAGCAGTTTGTACAGGGTATGAATTGGCATTAAGCAAACGACTGAAGCAAGTTTCTGATGTTTGGCTTAACAATCCTCGTGTACCCAGAGAAGCTAGTGGCACCAGCGGTATGACAGCAGCAATGAATGGTTCAGTGAATTTCAGTACCAATGATGGTTGGGTAAGAGAATTTATCAATCATGGCAACAATGGTTTTGTGGTGCCTATTGCTGATTATGATAACATGTCAGTACAAGAACAAGATGATTACGATATGAATTCTTTGTTTGATATATTGGAAAATCAAATACTTCCGATGTATTACGATAATCCTCACAACTGGAGACAGATTGTGATGAATGGCATGCGAGATGTTCGCTGGCAATTCGACAGTAACAGAATGGCAAAAGAATATTACGAGATTTTGTACAAATAATACCAATTTTAATTACATTTTAGTCCACTATTTTCTTGTATAATGCCGACTTGATAGCTGTTTGGGACAATTTCATTGGACCATTACAGATATCCTGTCGGTATAAATGCTTCTGCTCTCAAATAGAAAAAGGGATTGAAAATTCAATCCCTTTTTCTATTTGATAATAATTATTTGATTAATTTGAATATTCAGTAGTGGTGATGATTTTTGAGTTCATTGTCATTCCCATTGATTCCATAGTCATTTTCATATCTCCATCATTGGTGACCTTTATGACTTGTCCGGTTTTGGTATTTACAGTTCTTGTTTCACTGAAACTAAGATCCATTCCCATGGTAACGTTCATGCCTTGCATTTCCTGATCTGTTGAGCCAAACATAGAGCCTGTTACTTTAATATTGGCTATGTCTTTATCTGTTGAAATCCATTTGAATGTTCTTTTTGTGGTTAATCCTTTTGCAACAGTTGAGTCACTCCAAGAATCTCCAATTTTGGTATTCGCAGGAATAATCAAAAATGCATCCATCACACCCTGATTTTGATTACTAGACATAGCAAACATTCCGCCACCAGGTTTTTCTCCACTCGATTTTTCAGTCAGAGGTTTTACTTCTCCGGTTAACTTGTCAAGTAGCAATGTGTCTGTTACTTTTAATCTGGCTCCTGCCGTCTGTCCAATCTCTGTATTTTGATCCTCAGGTTTATCTGAATCATAGGTCATATTTTGTCCCATTCCATCAACAGACATTTTCATTTTCACAGGAGTGTAGGTGATGGTATATGTCTTAGCGTTTTCATCTATCACTTGTATGTTGAAGTCTGTGTTATTATCCGTTTTCATCGTTCCCATACCAAGATCCATATCCATAGACATAGTTGTTTTTGCAGCTATTTTTTGTCCTTTTGAAAGTTTGATACTTTTTGTAGTTTGAGCAAAACTATTTGCAGAAATCAATATCAAGCCAAATAAGATTGTTTTTTTCATTTTGTCTGTTTTAATAATTCGAGCAAAGATAGGAGATTATTATTTTCATTTCGTTCAGTAAAAGCGGATGGGTAAAAAAAGAGCCGACTTAATGTCAGCTCTTCTTAAAATAGATGAAATGCAATCTTATCCGATAACTGTTACATTAACAGCATTCATTCCTTTTTTTCCATTTTGCAATTCGAATTCAACTTTGTCTCCTTCTTTAATCTCGTTGATTAAACCACTTACGTGTACAAAGGTTTCCTTGTCTGAATCGTCATGTCTGATGAAACCGAATCCTTTTTCACTGTTGAAAAACTTTACGGTTCCTTGATTTTTTGTGTCCATTTTAAATTGTATTGTATTAATAAAGGACGAAGGTATACTTTTATTACCAATATCTCAGATATATTTCAGATTTATGCTAACAGGCAATTTGAATTTATTCCTCGGTATAAGCACTCACTGGTTCACATGTACATACCAGATTCCTGTCTCCATAAGTGTTATTCACCCTGCTTACAGAAGGCCAGAATTTATTGTTTTTAACATATTCTAGAGGAAATGCTGCTTGTGTTCTTGAATAAGACTGATTCCACTCGTCAGCTAATACTACAAATTGAGTATGAGGTGCATTTTTTAATGGATTGTCTACTTTGTCTGATTTGCCCACTTCAATTTCTCTTATTTCTTTTCTGATATTGATTAGTGCATCACAGAATCTGTCTAATTCTGCTTTGTCTTCACTTTCTGTCGGTTCAATCATGATGGTACCTGCTACCGGAAAACTTAATGTCGGTGCGTGAAAATTATAATCCATTAGTCTTTTGGCTACATCTTCTGCTTCAATGCCAGCTGATTGTTTGAAAGGACGCAAATCAATGATGAACTCATGTGCACAGGTTCCGTTTTTGCCGGCATATAAAATCTTATATTCTTTTTCTAATCTGGCTCTCATGTAATTGGCATTGAGAATAGCGGTTTCCGTACTTTTTTTCATTCCGGCACCACCTAACATTTTAATGTAGGCATAGCTGATTAAAAGTATAGAAGCGCTTCCAAAGGGTGCAGCACTTACCGCAGGAATAGCGGTTTCACTATTTCCTATGGAGATATGCCCAGGTAAAAATGGAGCCAGTTTTTCGTTCACACAAATAGGTCCCATGCCAGGTCCGCCACCACCATGTGGAATGGCAAAAGTTTTGTGAAGATTAAGATGGCATACATCAGCTCCTATATTTCCGGGACTGGTCAAACCAACTTGTGCGTTCATATTGGCGCCATCCATGTAAACCAATCCTCCATGTTGATGAATGGTTTCACAAATTTCTATGACACTTTCTTCAAACACACCATGAGTACTTGGGTAGGTAATCATTAATCCTGCTAAGTCGTTTTTGTGTTTTTCAGCTTGTGCATTCAAGTCGTCAATATCGATATTTCCAGATTCATCACATTTGGTAACTACTACTTTAAATCCGGCCATGACTGCTGATGCAGGATTCGTTCCGTGTGCTGAAATAGGAATTAAAATCACATTTTTGTGAGATTCATTCCTGTGTTCATGGTAGGCTCTGATGGTCAACAAGCCTGCGTATTCTCCCTGTGCACCGCTATTGGGCTGTAATGAGGTAGCGGCAAATCCAGTAATTTCATTAAGGTAGTCTTCCAGTTCGTTAATAATATGCTGGTATCCTTTCCATTGATCTGCAGGTGCAAAAGGATGAATGGAGTTGAACTCGGGCCAGCTTACAGGAATTAGTTCAGTAGCAGCATTCAGTTTCATCGTGCAGCTTCCCAATGAAATCATGGAAGTATTTAAACTTAAATCTTTATTTTCCAAACTTTTGATATATCTCATCATCTGAGTTTCACTTCTGTGTGTATTGAAAACAGGGTGGGTGAGGTATTCTGAAGTTCGTGTAAGCGTTGTCGGTATGTTGTCGAAAATTTCATTTTCATTGATGTATTTGGCATCTATGTCTTTTTCTGAATATTTACCAAAAACATCAGCTATGTTTTGAATGTCACCTAAAGTAGAAGTTTCATCAATTGAAATCGTAACTATGTTATTAGCAAAGTTGAAATTTACATGATGGTCATTGCAAATTGATTTCAGTTTTTTTACATCATCAACATGAATGGAAATGGTGTCGAAAAAATGTTTGTTTACGTTCGAGAATCCCATTCCAGCAAGTTGACTGCTGAGTTTCTTAGCCAATAGAGATACTCTTTTGGATATGGTTTTCAATCCTTCAGCACCATGATATACTGCATACATTGCAGCAATGTTCGCCAATAAGGCTTGAGCTGTACAAATATTACTGGTGGCTTTTTCTCTTCTGATATGTTGCTCGCGGGTTTGTAATGCCATACGCAGACAACGGTTGCCTTTAGCATCAACACTCACGCCGATAATTCTACCTGGAATATTTCTTTTGAATTCATCTTTAGTGGCAAAGAAAGCAGCATGTGGGCCGCCAAATCCAAGCGGTACTCCAAATCTTTGAGAATTGCCAATCGCAATATCTGCGCCTAATTCTCCTGGAGGTGTCAATAAACAAAGTGAAAGCAAGTCAGTGGCCATGATGACCTGAGCATGCACCCCATGTGCTTTTTCAATGAAAGAACGATAATCTTCAATCAGGCCATTTTTGTTGGGATATTGAACAATAGCTCCGAAAAAATCTTCATTCAATTCTATATCATGGTAATCGCCAAACACCAATTCAATGTTTATAGGCTTGGCTCTAGTAATTAAAATCTGTTTCGTTTGTTCAAATACGTTAGTGTCAACGAAAAACTTAGGAGCGGTAATGGCATCGCTGTTTTTGTTTTTATGATTGAACAGCATGGCCATTCCTTCTGCTGCAGCTGTACCTTCATCAAGCAAACTCGCATTGGCAATGGGTAAACCTGTAAGGTCGCTTACCATTGTTTGGTAGTTTAATAAACTTTCCAATCTGCCTTGTGCAATTTCGGCTTGATAAGGAGTGTATTGTGTGTACCATCCTGGATTTTCAAAAATATTTCGAAGAATTACACTAGGAGTGATAGTATTGTAATAACCCTGACCGATATAATTTTTATAGACCTTGTTTTGGCTTGCAATTGATTTCAAAGTAGTAAGGTATTCATATTCGGACATGCCAACTCCTGTATGCAGGGGTTGTTTCAAACGGATATTGTTTGGTATCGTTTTGCTGATCAGTTCATCAACAGAATTAATGCCTATAACAGCAAGCATTTCATTTGTTTGTTTTTCATTGGGGCCAATATGACGTTGAAGAAATTCGTCTTGTTGCAGATTGAAAATATTCATAATGAAAATTGTAGACTTTAACTTAATATTGTTGGGAAAATAAGGCGATGCTCAGGCCATCAAATTATGGCGCAAATTTACAGCATCAACACTAGATTTTACAGGGATAAATTCGAATTAAATTTACTTGTGGAAAAATAGAGAATAATTAATCGAGAGCTTTTAAACAAATGAGTAAAGATATTTTACATAACTGGCAAAAAAAGTCGGAAGAGAGACAAAAGCTCTATAAAAACTACCTTTTAAAAGCGGATAAGAATAAAGTATTGAAACAATTGCCAGATTTACATGAAGCTGCTTATGAAAAAATAAATTGCCTTGATTGCGCTGCTTGTTGTAAAAACTATTCACCTCGTTTCAAAACACCAGATATCAAAAGAATTGCCAAACATTTGGATATGAAAGAAGGGGTGTTCATTGAAAAATACCTCAATTTAGATGAAGAAGGCGATTATGTAGTAAACTCCAAGCCTTGTCCATTTTTGGGAGGAGATAATTATTG
>CANHLV010000056.1 GCA_947461495.1 Chitinophagaceae bacterium | reverse complement strand
GTTTAGGTTCGGGATTCTTTCTAAATTTGAACCGTTGTAAGAGGGATTTTGGCATTAACGGTCGCCCTGCCAAAAAACATTTTGCAACTTGTGACGTTGACGCGTCATGAACAACGACAACTAATTGATAATCAGTAAAATAGTATATGCGGTGTGAGTACCTCTCTCTCCGCAGACAATGAATAAAAAAGCGTCTAAATCGAGTATTTAGGCGCTTTTTTAGTTTATAGACTTTTGAAAAAAAGAAACTCTTTTGCTTTAGACTGAGTTACTATGAATGTTGATTTCTCTGATCTAAAAACTCTCGTCAGTTAACAACAGCTATTCAATTAATATTTCAATAACCATAAATTTGATTGGAATGTTGTTTTAATAAACATTAATATATTTGCTATCTAACGCGTAATATTAATAAATATAATAGCCCTTAAAAAAATGGACTTTTTCAATAAATAATAAATCCATAATCAACTAAAAATGAAACAAAACAAAATCTTTCTAATTGTTTTTGCTGCTATGTTAACTGGAACTACTTTTTGCTACGCTCAAAAAGACACTAAAACAGATCCTAGGTTTGATAAATTCATGGATAAAGTCAATACATCTAAAGGCATTCAGACGACTCCTAATTTAGAGAAGCCAACTTCAAATCATTTTTATAAAACCTATCAGGATTATGTTAATAATAATCCTGCTCCCAATATTTTATTGAGTAAAGGCCGGACTGAAATTATGGGAAAAGCATCTTATACCGTTGATAAAAACGGCGTCATAGATAAAGTAAGCGTTAAAGAATTGGCTTCAGAATATTGGGGTTTTTGCGACAAATATGGCATGTTGCATAGGTTGACGGATAAAGACGCATACATCGTTATTGTTCTGGGAAAGATTACCCAGTATGTAAGAACAAGAGATTGTTCAGGCACTGTAAATAAGGATAGCACATTTTCTTTATTGTTTGGAATGAGTGGTCAAGGTGGATATTTTGACTATGCTTCAAAAGGCGTGGATGGTGAAATCGAAGATTTGGATGCTTCTTTGAAAAATGGGAAAAGTAAAGAATTGGAAAAAATGATGTCAGATCATCCGGAAGTTTATAAGCTCATGTTAGAGGATGAAGACCAGGAAAAATATATAAAAGATAAATACCGCAAACGCGAAAATCTAACATTTAAATTACAACACTATATTAAGGAGTATAATAAATTACCATAGTATATTTTTTTTGATTGACTAGTTCTATTCTTTATAATAATTGATGAATGGGCATGAAATAGTAAGTAAACATTCTGTTTCATGCCCATTTATTCTTTTATCAAAATTTTCTCATTCATACACATATTATAGTTTAAATTGCAGCACTTTTACAAGTTAAATATTTATATATGCAAGCGGAAGCGCCCAAAAAAAAGGTGGCGATATTTGGATCAACAGGCTCTATTGGAACTCAGGCACTTGATGTAATCAGGGAGAATAAAGAACTTTTTGAAGTTGAAATTCTTACTGCCCACACCAATGATGAAATGCTGATTGCTCAGTCTTTAGAATTCTTACCAAATGCTGTAGTTATTGGGGATGCTTCCAAATATGATAAAGTAAAAACAGCGTTAAGCAGCACAAACATCAAGGTTTTTGCCGGAGAAAACGCTTTGGTTGAAGTTGCGGATTTTGATACTTATGATATCATGATTGCTGCAATTGTTGGTTTTGCCGGATTAAAACCTACATTAAAGGCAGTGGAAAAAGGAAAAGTAGTGGCACTGGCAAATAAAGAAACACTAGTTGTGGCTGGCGATATTGTTATGCAAAAAGCCTTAGAATTCAGGGCGCCGATTATTCCTGTTGATAGCGAACATTCTGCCATTTTTCAATGTTTGGTTGGCGAGTCACGCAATCCAATTGAAAAAATAATTCTTACTGCCAGTGGAGGTCCGTTTTTAGGTAAGAAACCTAATTTTTTAGTTAATGTAAAAAGAGACCATGCTTTACAACATCCTAACTGGAGCATGGGAGCTAAAATTTCCATAGATTCTGCCACGTTAATGAATAAAGGATTAGAGATGATTGAAGCCAAATGGCTATTCAACTTAAATCCGAGTCAAATTGAAGTAGTCATTCACCCTCAGAGTGTTATACATAGTATGGTGCAATTTGAAGATGGCAGTATCAAAGCACAAATGGGTGTTCCGGACATGAAATTACCTATACAGTATGCACTTGGATTCCCCAAGCGTTTGCAAAACAATTTCCCTAGATTCAGTTTCAGAAAATACCCAAATCTCAATTTTGAAGAACCTGATTACAAAACATTCAGAAATCTGGGATTGGCTATTGATGCGCTACAGGCAGGAGGGAATAAAGCATGTGTTTTAAATGCTGCCAACGAAATTGCAGTTTGGGCTTTCTTGAAAAACAGAATAGGGTTTCTTGACATAACGGCTGTGGTTGAAAAAACGATGAATGCAGTCAAATTCATTCCAAAGCCAACTTTGCAGGAATATTTCGACAGCGATGGGGAAGCTCGAAATTTTGCCGCTTCTCTCATAAAATTATAATGCCCTTTTTTTTGAATTTTGATTTTAAAATTTTGAATTAATAAAAATGAACTTATTATCAATCGATTGGTCGAGTGTGGGTTTAAAAGCTGCACAATTACTATTATCACTTTCTATTTTAGTCATCCTTCATGAATTCGGACATTATATCACCGCCAAATGGTTTAAATGCCGAGTTGAAAAATTTTATCTATTTTTTGATCCTTATTTTTCCATTTTTAAAAAGAAAATCGGTGAAACGGAATACGGTATTGGTTGGCTTCCTTTGGGTGGCTATGTGAAAATTGCCGGAATGGTGGATGAAAGCATGGATAAAGAGCAACTGAAACAACCGGCCCAGGATTGGGAATTCAGAAGTAAGCCTGCTTGGCAAAGACTCATCATCATGCTGGGTGGTATCATCGTAAATGTGTTATTGGCTTTTGTGATATACTCAATGATCTTGATGGTTTGGGGAGAAAAGAACATCAAAGCAGATTCATTAAAATATGGCGTGGCCTTTAATGATCCTTTGTTCAAAGATTTGGGCTTTCAAAATGGAGATAAAATTATAGCCGTTGATGGTAAACCTGTTGTAGAATTTACTGATATTCTAAAAAAGATACTATTGGTTGACAGTAATGTTACTATCATCAGAAATGGACAGCAACAAAATTTAAAAATGCCAGTAGATTTAATTGGTAAGCTTGTCGAGAAAAGAAAGAAATCTGAGCAACCTCTAATCAGTCCAAGAGTGCCCGTAATGGTATTAGCGATTAGTGATACGTCTATTGCTTACAAAAATGGTCTTCGCAAAAGCGACCGTATCATGGGTGTAAATGCTTTCAATACAGAATTTAGAGATGATTATGAAAAAGTGATGATAGATATGAAAAAAGGTGCTCCGATTGTATTGAAAGTAAGTCGTAACGACAGTTTGATTTCAATCAACACCACATTACCCGAAGACAATAGGATAGGATTCAGTTCTCCTAATCAACCTGAACAGTTTGATAGTTTGGGCGTATATAATTATGTAGAAAAGAAATATGGTTTTTTTGCAGCTATTCCTGCAGGGATAAAAAGAGCAGGTGATGAATTAAGTTTCTATATCGACCAGTTTAAGAAAATTCTTTCTCCATCAACAGGAGCATATAAAGGGGTTGGCGGATTCAAAGCCATGGGTTCAGTGTTTTCAGGCACAGGCTGGGATTGGGAACATTTCTGGACGATCACTGCATTTTTCTCAATCGTTTTGGCATTCATGAATTTATTGCCTATCCCGGCTTTGGATGGTGGTCATGTGCTATTTACTTTAATTGAAATGATTACCCGCAGAAAACCAAGCGAGAAATTCCTAGAATATGCTCAGATCGTTGGTATGATTTTACTGCTAAGTTTGATGTTGTATGCAAATGGGAATGATTGGTTTGGGTGGGGGAAGTAAAAAGCCGGTTTCGGAGGTTGAAAATGTTCAATAGGTTCAAAAAGTTTTTTCAATTTGAAAAAGCTATTAATTCGTCGAACGTTTTGAACTGATTGAACCTTTTAAACTCATTGAACTAACCACAAACACTCAATCAAAGGTCACAAACCCGTATTTTTGCCTCATGCTCAAATCCCTCAGCATATTTCAAAATTCAATTCGCCTCACTTTTCAGGAGCTCAAGGTGAATAAATTACGCACAGGATTAAGTCTTACAGGTGTGGCTTTTGGGATTTTTTGTATAATAGGAGTACTTACTACCGTAAATAGTTTAGAACAGAATATCCAAAACGAAGTCAAGAGCTTAGGTAGTAACACAATTTATATAGATAAGTGGGATTATAGTGGTGGCCCCAATAAGCCGTTTTGGAAATATCGTTCAAGGCCAGTGATGAAAAATGAAGAGGCCGGAATGATTAAAGAAAGATCATTACTTACAGGGGAAGTTACTTATCTCATGCAAGCAACGGCCAATATTTCTTATAAAGATGAAGTCATTGAAAATGGGACTATTTACTGTATTAATGAAGACCAAATTGACATACAGCCTATTCAATTTGAAACAGGACGATATTTTTCTTCAAACGAATTTACCAATGGCACAAACAATGGTATTATTGGCTTTACCAATGCAGAAGATTTGTTTGGTTCAGCTGAAAGAGCTTTGGGCAAACAAGTTGATGTGAAAGGGAAGAAAGTTACGATTGTGGGTGTTATCAAAAAAGAAGGAAAATCTTTTATTGGTTGGGATTATGACAAATGTATCATGATCAACAACAAGTTTGCCAAACAGCTTTTCGATCCAGAAAGTTCAAATCCGATTCTTATCGTTAAAGGGAAGCCTGAAGTGTCTACCGATGCATTAACACAGGAATTACGTGGCATCATGCGACAAATCAGAAAATTAAGTCCTTTGCAAGAAGACAACTTTTCATTAAACACAGTAGAAGCTTTCAGTAAAGCTATTTCTGATTCTTTTGTAACGATTAATATCGTGGGGTCTATAATTGGAGGTATCAGTCTGATTGTTGGCATGTTTGGTATTGCCAATATCATGTTTGTAACGGTTAAAGAAAGGACACCAATTATTGGATTAAAGAAAGCGATTGGAGCCAAAAGGAAAACTATTTTAGCTGAGTTTTTGATGGAAGCTGCAATACTATGTATTTTGGGAGGAGCAATAGGATTGTTTCTAGTCTATATACTTACTCTAATTTTATCAGGCCCATTGGAATTTCCGGTTCATTTATCCGCACCCATGATTACCACCACTGTAATAATTTGTCTGGTGATTGGTGTTCTAGCTGGTATAATACCTGCATCACGCGCAGCTAAAATGGATCCAGTAAAAGCTATTAGAAGTTAACAAACATCAGATTAACAATTTGCAGTCGATTGGGTTTATATTTTCAGTTCAATACTTGCTCTTTCAAAATCCTCAGGAATCCCAATATCAATAAAATAACGATCCTGAACGATGCCCATCATTTTTTGAGAGTTGAAATATTTTTCAAGATAGTCTTTTTCAAAAGAGAATTTTTCCGCAAAAGGCAGAGATAAGAAAGTATCAACATGCAATACATAAATACCACCGTTGATCAATCCGTTTTCATAATGTTGTTTTTCTTTGAAAGATTGAATGTAATTCTCGTGATTGATATCTACAACACCATATCTGTCGAAATCATTCATGGGCTTCAATGCCAAAGTGCAAGCAGCCTGATGTTGCAAATGGAAATTCATCATACTGTTTAGGTTGGCTTTAAACATGGTATCGCCATTGAGAATGAGAACATTTCTTTCAGTAGCTTTTTTACAGGCCAAGTGAATAGCGCCACCTGTTCCTAAAGGTTCTGATTCCAATGCAATTTGATATTGTAAATTGGGATAAGAAGTTTCAAGAAAAGATTCAATGGCTTCATGCATATAACCCAAAGAGAAAATGAATTTTGTAACACCTTCGCTAAGCAAATAATCAATTACATGTTTAAGAAAAGGATGGCCTGCAACAGGTGCCATACATTTGGGCATATCGGGAACGGCTGAACGAAGTCGGGTGCCCAAACCACCGGCAAGAATAATACATTCTAAAGGTTGATTTATAGATGATTCTGGGCCCATGATTATTGAGTTGTTTTCGTTCATGGGTTAAGCAACAGTATTAAAATATTGTTCTTCTACCAGCTGACAAATGATATGTCCCAATAAAATATGACTTTCCTGAATTCGTGGAGTATCAGTTGATGGAACGTTTAAAAGATAATCGCTAAGCGCTTTCATTTTACCACCTGTAGCTCCTGTAAAGCCAATGGTAATCATTCCTTTTTCTTTAGCGGTTTCGAATGCTTTTACAATGTTGCCGCTGTTTCCAGATGTACTTAATCCGACAAGCACATCACCTTTTTTACCAATGCCTTTGATGATTCTGGAATACACCACATCATAGCTGTAATCGTTTGCCACAGCAGTAAGGTAGGAGGTATTAACGTGCAATGCTTCAGCAGGTAATGCATCTCTGTCGGTATAAAATCGTCCGCTGAATTCAGCAGCTAAATGTTGCGCATCCGCAGCACTGCCGCCATTTCCACAGAATAATACTTTATTGCCATTTTTAAATGCATTCACAATATCAGTCACGCATTGTGATAGTGTATTTAAAATTGTTTCGTCATTTAGCAATTGAGATTTCACATCAATTGACTCCTTTATAATCTTCTTAATTTGGTCGCTCATTTTTAAATTTTGAATTTTGAATTTGCTCTATACACTCCAACTACTCACTCCATATTTTGTAAACGTATAATTTTTTACTTCGCCACCAAATTTCAATAAGGCTTCTTTAACTGCGTAGTTCGTATTTCCTGGACAGAAGAAAATCATAAAACCACCGCCGCCGGCACCACTTATTTTTCCACCAGTTGCGCCAGCTTTTTTTGCAGCTTCATAAATTTCTTCAATGGAACTGTTACTGATATTAGCAGCCATTTTTCTTTTCTGCTGAAAACCATAATCAAGAATTTCGCCGATTTCAGAAAGTTTACCTTTTAGCAAAGCATCTTTCATCATTCGAGCTTGTTCTTTTAATTGGTGCATGGCTTCGATGCTTTTCTCATCTTTGCTGGTCACATTTTTTACTTGTTCTTTGATGATCGTTGCACTTTCTCTAGATGTAGCAGTGAAATATAAAACCAAATTGTTTTCCAGTTCGTGCATGTATTGCGAACGAATGCGCAAAGGATTTACAATTACTTTGTCATTTTCGAAAAACTCCATGAAGTTGACGCCACCAAATGTTGCCGCATATTGATCTTGACGGCCGCCAGCCAATCCCAAATCATATCTTTCAATTTCATAAGCAAGATGCGCAATGTCATAATCACCCAAAGGTAATTTCAGCATTTCTACAAATGCTCCTAGAATCGCCACCACCAAAGTAGAAGAAGTTCCCAAACCAGAACCGGCAGGAGCGTCAACAAAAGTTGATAATCTAAATCCTGTATTTGGAAATGGGAAGTCTTTTTTTACCCTGTTGTAAACACCTTTCAATAAATCCAACTCGCCGTTTATAGGCAATTCATTCATCAGGTCGAAAGTCTGTATTTCTTTACGATCAAGGGTTTCAACGATGATTTTGTTTTCTTGCAAAGGTTCGATATTGGCATAAGCCGATAATGAAATCGTTGCATTAAGGATGGCGCCGCCGTACAAATCGCAGTATGGACTAACATCTGTACCACCGCCGGCCAATCCAATCCTGAGTGGAGCTTTACTTCTGTAAATCATAAGGATTGCAAATTATTGAAATTTACTTGATTTTTATAGCAGATGAGCGATTATGTTTATGAGGCAGAAAGTTCGAGGATTTCATTAACCATAACGTTCCAACTGTATTTCTTTTTTTCTTCGATGAGATATGGAATAAAATAGTCAGCACCAATGGCAAAATAATCCATTATTCTTTTGGCAATATCTAATGGATTGGGCTCTGCAATCAAACCGACTTTTCCATCAGGAACCAGTGAAGGCAAGCCGCCTACATTGGTAACAATCATAGGGATTTCAAAATGATAGGCAAGGGGAGTGACGCCGCTTTGTGTTGCATTTCTGTATGGTTGAATCACTACATCCGCAGCGCACAAATAATTTTTGACTTCACTATCTGGAATAAAATCTGTTCTTAAAATCAATTCATTTTTGATATCGAGCTTTTCAATTTGTTCATCATAACTTTTTCTGTCTTCGTAAAATTCACCGGCAATGAGAAATTTCATGTTGCCAATGGCAGCCTTTTCTTTCAACAGTTTTATGGCATCAAACAACAAATCAAGTCCTTTATATTTTCTGATAAAACCAAAGAATAAAATAATTTTCAAATCATCCTGAATGCCGATTTTGTTTCTTGCTTCTTCTTTAGAGATTTTTTCTCCAAAATTATCATACAATGGATGCGGAACGAATTTTGCTTTTTTTGAGGCATCTATATTTTGTAAATCTTCCAACACTTTTTTACTCATCGTAATAAAAGCGTCAATAGGTTTAATGAAGTAGTTGGTAAATGCTGTATCGCCTATTCGTTTCTCATGAGGAATGATATTGTCGGCGATGCAAATGATTTTTGTGTGGTTGTTCTTTTTTACTTTACGTAAAATGGTACCGAGGCAAGGTCCCATGAAAGGCAACCAATATCTTACAATAATGATATCAGG
>CANHLV010000055.1 GCA_947461495.1 Chitinophagaceae bacterium | reverse complement strand
ATACCTGATCATTGGGTTGCCTTTGATTAGTGTAACTGCTGCTGCAATTTTTGGAAACAATGCTTTCCCATGGGGTGGTGCAGTTGGTGACCTGTGTAAAGATTGGATGAACATGACCATTGGTAAAGCTGGAACATTTGGTGTGATAGCTATTTCATTTTTGGGTTATGTCATCTGGAGATTCAACCCTGCTTTTGATAAATTATTTTCTAAAGAAAAAGATGTGGCTTTTGACCAAACAGAAACTGATACTACCGAAGAAATTGATAATAAAAAGACCAAGCCCGTAACCAAAAAAGAAAAGAAAGAAGAAGAGGCCAAGTTGTTTGTAGAAGAACATCAACAAGATGAAGAAGAAGTTACTCAAGACGAACCTGAATTAGTGGAAGAGAAAAAAGAACTGCCTGTTACAGTCATTCCTGAAAATAAGCCTAAACAACCTGTTACAGATAATTCAGGTCTTGAATTGGAAATCAAAACTGTTGAAAACAAGCCGGAAGAAACTGAAGAGAAAACCCCTGAAGCCAATCCAACAAAATCTAATTACGATCCTATTCTTGATTTAAGAGATTATAAATTCCCTTCTCTTGATTTACTCGAAAATCATGGTAGCGAAAAAATCGTACAAGACCCTCAGGAGCTGGAAAACAACAAAATCCAAATCATCAACACCCTGAAGAATTACGACATTGAAATTCAAAAGATTTATGCAACTGTTGGTCCAACGGTAACCTTGTATGAGATCATTCCTGCTGCTGGTGTGCGTATTTCTCGTATCAAAAATCTTGAAGATGATATCGCTTTGAGTCTATCGGCTTTGGGTATACGTATCATCGCTCCAATTCCTGGAAAAGGAACAATTGGTATAGAAGTGCCAAATGCAAAGAAGACAATTGTGAGTATGAAAACCTTGTTGTCGTCTGATAAATTCACCAAAAACAACTATGCGTTGCCGATAGCTATTGGTAAACGTATCGATAATGAAAACTTTATAGTTGATCTCGCTAACATGCCACACTTGTTGATGGCGGGTGCAACGGGACAAGGTAAGTCTGTTGGGTTGAACGCGATACTTGTTTCTTTGTTGTACAGCAAACATCCTTCTCAATTGAAGTTTGTCTTAGTAGATCCAAAGAAAGTGGAGTTGAGTATTTACAAAACAATTGAAAGGCATTTCCTCGCAAAATTACCAGGCGAAGAAGATGCTATCATTACCGATACTAAAAAAGTGGTTCATACGCTCAATGCGCTATGTATTGAAATGGATAATCGTTATGATTTGCTCAAAGAGGCGGGTTGCAGAAATATCAGAGAATACAATGAGAAATTTGCTGAAAGAAAATTAAGTCCGGAGAAAGGTCATCAGTTCCTTCCATTCATTGTATTGGTTGTGGATGAGTTTGCCGATTTGATCATGACTGCCGGTAAAGAAGTTGAAATTCCGATCACAAGATTGGCGCAATTAGCAAGAGCGGTTGGTTTGCATTTGATTATTGCCACACAACGTCCTTCAGTAAACATTATCACCGGTACCATTAAAGCGAATTTCCCTGCGCGTATAGCCTTTAAAGTGAGTAGCAAAATTGATAGTCGTACGATTTTGGATGCCGGCGGTGCGGACCAGCTGATTGGAAAAGGAGATATGCTAATTAGTTATGGAGGTGAGATTGTTCGTTTGCAATGTGCTTTTGTGGATACGCCAGAGGTTGATAAAATTGTTGATTTCATTGGCGACCAACGTGGATATCCTCAAGCTTTCATGTTGCCTGAATATATTGATGAGAAAGATACCGACGGAAAAGATTTCGATTTGAATGATAAAGATGCATTGTTTGAAGATGCGGCTCGTTTGATTGTAAGCAGCCAGAGTGGAAGTACATCATTATTGCAACGTAGAATGAAATTAGGTTATAATCGAGCGGGTAGATTGATGGATCAATTGGAGGCCGCAGGTGTGGTAGGGCCAAGTCAGGGTTCTAAAGTAAGAGATGTGTTGATTAGAACCGAAGCTGATTTGCAGGAGATGTTGAATGGGATGGGGTAATACATAATTCAGTTCAAAAGGTTCAATAAGTTGAATGGGTTCAAAAGTTAATGCTAGGTATCGGTAGATTTATCTTATTTCGTATCAACTTTTTGAACTTATGGAACCTATGAAACATTTTCAACAATAAAGTCAATGTCAAAATTCCTCATAGTTGGTCTTGGTAATATTGGTGATGAGTATGCGAATACACGTCACAATATAGGCTTTGATGTGGTGTTTGCCTTTGTACAAAAAAATGGGGGTAGTTTTAAAGTAGACAGGTTGGCTTATGTGGCAGAGGTGAAATATAAAGGCAAGCAATTTGTTTGCATTTGCCCAACTACATATATGAATCTCAGCGGCCGCGCTTTCAAATTCTGGCAAGAAAAAGAAAAAATTCCAACAGAAAATACACTGACTATTGTGGATGATCTTTCACTTCCAATAGATAAACTTCGACTCAGAAAAGCTGGTACACATGCCGGTCATAATGGTTTGCGTGACATTCAGAATATTTTAGGAACAGATGAATACCCCAAACTCAGGTTTGGAATCGGAAATGTATTTCCAAAGGGGATGCAGGTAGAATTTGTACTTGGTAAGTGGAAAAATGACGAAATCCCTACTGTAAAGTATAAAATTGAAAAGTCTGTTGAAATAATTGAAAGTTTTGCTACCATTGGCATAGACAGAGCAATGACCTTGTATAACAACCAAACCTTCAATCCCAAGAATATTTAGTTCTTAATTCTTTTTTTCATTTCCTTTTCATTATTTTCGTTGCTGAATCTTTAACCCCAGACAAAAACGATTAATGAAGATAATTTGTATTGGACGGAACTATGCCGATCATGCCAAGGAATTGGGAAATGAAATCCCTGATGAGCCAGTAATTTTTATGAAGCCTAAGAGTGCTTTATTGCAACCACACACTCCATTTTATTATCCTGAATTTACAAATGAGTTACATTATGAATGCGAACTTGTATTGCGCATCAGCAAAAACGGCAAGTACATTCAAGATCGTCATGCTTCTAATTACTACAATGGTATTACTGTTGGAATAGATTTTACCGCTAGAGATATTCAAGACGAATGCAAGAAAAAAGGTTTGCCTTGGGAAAAAGCAAAAGCATTCGATAATTCTGCTGCCATCGGAAAATTTATAGACATCACTCTAGACATCAACAAGAAAAATATCAATTTTTCATTTTCTAAAAATGGAGAAATTGTTCAAACCGGCAATTCCGGACAAATGATTTTCAGTTTTGATAAACTAATAGCCAACATTTCAAATTATTTCTCACTCAATATTGGTGACCTTATTTTTACTGGTACACCTGCCGGTGTTGGTGAATGTGTGGTTGGAGATGAATTGGAGGCTTTTTATGAAGGCACGAGTATGTTGAAGGTGGAAGTGAAGTAAAAGGTTCAATAGGTTCCAAAAGTTCAAAGCGTTTAAAATGTTTCTTCCATAAGACCAGGTTCAATAGTTTACAAAAGTTCAAAATGTTTCTTAATTGACGAACCTGTTGAACTAATTGAACCTTTCAAACCTTTTGAACAACTAACTTTATTCCTCATAAAACTCCATCAGCGACCCAAAATAATTTTCCACCCAACCCGCAACAATATCCTCAAAATCCTCATCAGGAATATTCGTATGTCTTAATTCAGCTGAAGTCTTGCTTTTGTCCTTATGTAAAATAATAGTTACGATTGATGGCTCTTCCTGTTCGCCAAAATACCATTCTTGCACAATTTTCTTTCCGGGTTCAAAGCTGATATTTTTACCACAGATACTATCGCTCCAAAGTGAAAACTCCGTGCCTTCAACCGGTTCCATAATCGCTGGTTCGCCTGTCCACAACTGAATAGTAGCTGCATTGGTCAGAGCGTTGTATAAAATCTCAGGTTCGGTATTGATGATAAAGTATTTTTTAAAGTCTTTCATATCTTAATATAGTTTGTTTTTTATCACATGTAATACCCTTATACGCATCACCTTTTGGAATAAGGCTTTTCCTTTCGGGTATTTCATAATTCAGTTTTAATATTTATTTTTAATCAGCAATTTTTAATTAACAAGTTTCCGAAAACTAAAATTGTAATTTTGGGAACAAAAATTTCTAACGATGCGCAAATTACAGCTATTTGTTTGCTTTCTTTTTTTATTCATCAGTTCTATTGTAACTGCACAGTATAAAGATTTTAGCTTGAATCAAAATGGGGATACGATTAATGCTACCAACAATGCCGGACAAAAATTGGGCAAATGGGTTATAGAAGTGGGGGAACTTCGCGGAGAACCAGGTTATGTGGAAGAAGGGGTTTATAAAAAAGGAGAGAAGCATGGTTACTGGAGAAAATACTCTGCTCTGGGGGATTTGCTCTCTGTTGAAAATTTTATTTATGGTGGGAAAGCCGGATTGCAGCAATATTTTACTTTTTTAGGGGAGATTGAACATGAAGAAAACTGGAAAGGCTATAATCCGGATGCACCTTATGATACGATTCCTGTTTATGGCACAGGAAGTGGAGAAATCGTTGATTATAAAATTGTAAAAGCCCAACCTTATAGTGTTAAAGACGGCGAATGGAGATATTATGAAGCCGGTCGTTTAATTCGAACAGAACAATGGAGTAACAACAATATAGTGAACCCTAATGCACCCAAAGTTGTTGTAGGTAAAAAGCCTTATGTAAAACCTGAAAAAGTAGATAAAACTCCAACTATGCTAGATTGGGAGAAAAAGCATAGGGGAAAAAAGTATGTGGAAGGGGCTACGCATTTGTAACGTTTCACTTGTTTGGCGTTTGGTCGCTACGCTTGTTTGGCGTTCATTGTTTTGGTTGAACGAGAAACACCAAATACCAAACGCCAAACAAACAAAAGACTAAAGTCCCTTCTGCATCGGATTCGTTCCTCCCGGCATATTTCTTCTTCCGCGGTTTTCTGTTTTTCCTTTAAACAACTGGAATTTACTAGGCTCTTGCACAACAGGCCATGTGTTGTTCTTCTCATCAATATCGGCAGTTTCTCTGTTGGGATCTAATTTTACAGAAACTACTTCTTTATCTTTCAGGAATGATTTGATAACCTTGTTTTCATTTTTACGCCAAACATTTACACCAATTCTATCGATTTCTTTTGTACCATCTTTATAGGTCCATTCGATTATGATAGGCATCACCAGACCGCCTTTATTACTCATAGTTAATTCGTAAAACCTTTTCTCACCGGCAATCTTTGTTTTTTCTTCTGGTGTGTATACTTCACTAGTTGAAGCAGGTGTTGTAATTACAAATGCAGTGGTATCAAGTTTTGCTAGTCCACGGTCGTATCTCCAATAAAAATCTCTTAAAGAAGTATCAGCATCTGTTGCAAAAACAATACTCTTATCTTCACGATTTCTGATTTTGGAAATATCCTCATAACTGTTTTGTATAGGTTTGGCAACTGGAATAGTAGTAGTCCTTTCTTCAGTAGTTTTTGGTTCTTGAACATCAGTATTTACAACAGACCATTTAACCGTATCCAATGAAATGTCCACAGGGTCTGTGTTGTAAAACCATCCTCTCCAGAACCAATCCAAATCCTCTGCACTAGCATCTTCCATGGTACGGAAGAAATCTGCAGGGGTAGGGTGTTTGAATGCCCAGCGCTGACAATATTTTTTAAATGCGAAATCAAAATTCTTTCTACCCATGATGGTTTCTCTCAAAATATTTAAACCGGTTGCAGGTTTGGAATATGCATTAGGACCAAATTGTATGATATTTTCACTGTTGGTCATAATTGGCTCCAACTGGTCTTTTGGCAATTTCATGTAGTCTACAATTTTATAGGCAGGTCCGCGCCCTACAGGAAATTTATTATCCCAAAGTTCTTCAGTAAGATATTCAACAAAAGTATTCAGCCCTTCATCCATCCAGCTCCATTGTCTTTCATCACTGTTTATGATCATAGGGAAGAAATTGTGTCCTACCTCATGGATTACCACACCCAACATGCCATTTTTTATGCCTTCCGAATAAGTGCCATCTTTTTCACATCTTCCATAGTTAAAACAAATCATCGGGTATTCCATGCCGTTAGCCGCTTCGATGCTTTGCGCTACCGGATAAGGATAAGGTATGGTGAAATGAGAGTAAGTTTTGATGGTATGTGCAATTACTTTTGAGCTGAACTTACGGTATAAAGGATAAGCTTCTTTTCCATAAGCACTCATGCACATTATTTTTTTGCCTTCAACTACAACTGGTAATGCATCCCAGACAAATTTTCTGCTGCTGCCCCATGCGAAATCACGAACGCTATCGGCTTTAAACATCCATGTTTTCTTTTCATTACTTTTTTGTTTTTCTCTCGCCATGGCTTCTGCAAGTGTTACAATTTCTGTTACGTCTTTTGCTGTTTGAGCCGTTTGCCATCTTTTAAATTGAGCGGCAGATAATACCTGCTGGTAATTTTGCCCTTGTCCTGTAGCCATAATTACATGGTCTGCTGGAACTGTCATGCTAACCTGAAAGTTGCCAAATATCAAAGCAAACTCACCTGTCCCAACAAATTGATGGTTTTGCCAACCCTGAAAATCAGAATAAACACATAACCTTGGGTACCATTGCGTCATGGTGAAAATGTCATTGCCATCTTCAGGAAAATATTCATAGCCACCACGGCCGCCGTATTTCATTCTGTCTGCGATGAAATAATTCCATTCTATTTTGAAAACGAATTTTTCACCTGATTTAAGTTTTTTAGGTAAGTCAACGCGCATCATGGTTTTGTTGATGTTGTAACTGAGAGGTTTGCCCATTGCGTCAGTTACACTTACAATGTTGTCACCAAATTCTTTATCTTTTTTGCCTTGTAATCTGGCAATATCTTGTTCGTTTATTTGAGAAGGCATGGTATTGCTGCTTTCATAACCGGCATTATTGGTTGTGCTTTGCTGGTTTTCATCCAATTGCAACCAAAGATAGTCGAGTACATCTGGAGAGTTGTTGTAGAAAGTAAGTGTTTCCTTGCCAGATAATTTCCTGTTGGATTCATCCAATTCACAAACGATATTGTAATCACATCTTTCTTGCCAGTATTTGGGACCTGGTGCACCACTCGCCGTTCTGTATTCGTTTGGAGAAGGTAAGATGGTTCCTAACTGTTCGAAACGATTACCATGATTACTGCCTGGATTGTTTCTGATATCCTGAGCGAAGAGATTTAATAAAGAAATGCAAATGAAAAGAGATAGAATTATACGTTTTATCATGACTGGAATTTAAGGCTGTAAAAGTATTGAATTTTAGTTGCTTTAAAATGGCAATCTTGTTAAAGCGAAATAAAGTCCTCCTAAAAGTGAAATACTCGACAATAACCAAACCCACCATTTTCTGCCAAATTCAAGCTGGTGAACAACAATTTGAGATAATAAAAGAATAATGAAAACCACAACAATTTGTCCGACTTCAATTCCTATATTGAAACTTAACAAAGGAAGGGCAATATACTGCGATTCGGCTAAAGTCATTTTAATAGTGCCTGCAAACCCCATTCCGTGAACCAGGCCAAAAATTAAAGTAATAAAGTATTTGAACCCCTGATTTTTATTTTCAAATTCTTTTCTGAAAAAATTTAATGCGGCTGTAATTACTATTGTTACTGGAATCAGAAACTCCACCCATGAGGATTTGAAATGAATGGTATCATATATGCTCAAAGCCAGTGTAAGTGAATGCCCGATGGTGAACGCGGTGATTAAAATGACGACCTGTTTTCTGTTTTCAAAAAGATAAATAGCTGTAAGAGCCAATAAAAATAACAGATGGTCCAAAGCATCCCAACTGATAATATGTGACCAACCCCATTGAAAATAAAAACTAAAATCTTCCATTGTAATTGAAATTCTTGAAAGCTATATCATAGATTTGAATTCAAATTAATTGATTCAATTGAAAACTTTTTCATTTATTAAAAATAAACAGCAATCAATCGGGATTCTAGTATTGCTATTTTTTGTACTGTTTATATTCACCGGAGCCACACTTCATCCCGTTTATGTTAGCGTTACCGAAATAGAACACAATAAGAAAGACAATACACTTGAAATCAGTTGTAAGATTTTTACCGGTGATTTAGAAGCGGTGTTAAAAAAGAACAACAAAATAAAAGTTGATCTTCTGGCTCCAAGAGATAAAAAAGCAATGGAAGCTTTGGTGAGTAACTACATTCAGCAACACCTAAAAATAATTGTCAATGAAAAGTCGGTTAAACTTTCATTTATCGGATACGAACAAAATGAGGAAACCATACAAAGTTATTTTCAAGTTGATGAAGTGAAGTCGATTATATCAATGGAAATAACCGATAATATTTTATACGAATACAAAACAGAACAAATCAGTATTATTCATGTGATTGTTGATGGGAAGAGAAAGAGTACGAAATTGAATAATCCGGAGGATAGTTTTAAACCTTTTAAAAATGTTCAATAAGTTTAAAGGGTTCAATAAGTTCAAAATGTTATAGCAGAAATTTATCACAATAAACACCAAACACCAAACACCAAACAATAAACCATAAACGCCAAACATCCTAACCTTCCTCCATCTCCTCCTTCAACTCCTCAGAAATCGTCACTAATATTTTATCAATACGCTGTCCGTCCATGTCAATGATTTCGAAATTAAAATCCTTCCAAGAGAATTT
>CANHLV010000054.1 GCA_947461495.1 Chitinophagaceae bacterium | reverse complement strand
ATATTTTCTAAAGTTAATGATATTAATTTTTCAACTGCGGCTGCGCCATCAGCAGAAAATTCCTTCTTAATACGGTTCGCTACAATTGCGCTTAATGAAAGGCATTGATGGCCTAAAATTTCACCAATACCATAAATCGCAGCAGTTTCCATTTCGAAATTTGTGATTTTATGTTTTCCAAACGAAAATGTAGTCAGTTTGTCAATTAAATTAGGTTGTGCCAATCCCATTCTCAAAACTCTGCCTTGTGGACCATAAAATCCCGGACAAGTAGCCGTTATACCATGATGAAAATTTGTTACAAATTCTTTCATTAATGACATACTACAAGAATTGATATAAGGTGCAGAAATACCTTGTTGATTCAATTGTGTATGGTTATTGAATGCATTTAGCAATTGTGTTTCTTCATCATTATATTGTTGAGTATAAAAATTCAGTAAATTATCAAGCCCTAATCCATGAGTACTTGCAACAAAACTGTCAACAGGTATGTCTGCTTGTAATGATCCGCTGGTTCCTATCCTGATGATATTTAAACTTGTAATTTTTTCTTTTATTACTCTGTTTTCAAGATCAATATTTACCAAAGCGTCGAGTTCGTTTAAAACTATATCTATTTTACCGGGACCAATTCCGGAACTTATGGCTGTTATTCTTTTTTTTCCAATATATCCAGTATGCGTTACAAATTCACGATGTTGATTTCGAAATTCAATGCTGTCAAAATGTTTACTTACTTCTTTTACCCTGTCTGGATCCCCAACCGTGATAATTGTATTCGAAATTTCCTCTGGTCTGCAATTGATATGATAAAGTGCTCCTCTGTTATTTAATATGAGTTCGGAAGCTGCAATTGTATTCATTAGCATCTGATTTGGTGAGATTTTATTTTTTTAAATTTTGTATTTTAATTTGTCAATAAAAATACCTTATTTTGTGACACTATTTGAAATAATAGCAGTTTGTTTTTTTATGGTCCTGTGGCCGAGTGGCTAGGCAGAGCTCTGCAAAAGCTTCCACAGCGGTTCGAATCCGCTCGGGACCTCCAAAATTGCCTGTTAGGTTTAATCCTCAACAGGCATTTGTGTTTTAGGACCAAATGTATTTGTAAGAGATATTAATAATTAAAAAGTAAAAATTCGAAATTTAAAAATATTGAATCAACAATTTTTACTTTTTAATTTTGATTTAAAGATAAAATTATGAATTACAGTAAATGGGTTGGTTTGGTAATTTATCTTGCATTAATGGGAGTATGTTTTATGCCCTGGACTTACCATGCTGATCTAGGTAAATATTTCAATGGTTTCTTTTCGCAAAATGATGTTTATGGTAAACCCGGTAAATTTATCATCATTTTTTCATGCATATGTATTGCCCTAATATTTATAAATAAGTTGTGGGCAAAGTTTACGCACTTGTTTATAAGTGGTGTTATCATGGCATACGCATTGAAGACATATCATCTTTTTACATCTTCCTACAACGCATACACGCCGGAAAAGCAAACCGGGATTTATTTGCTGGTTTTGTTGTCGATATTGTCTTTTGTGATTGCGTTGTTTCCGGATGCCCCCATAAATTCACCCAAAGGGGGAAAATGATTGCGTTTTGCACATTAAAACAGTTCGCAAATTTGTTTTTAAAGCAAAAAATTATTGCTTGAACAATTGATTACTATTTGCAATTAAAAGCTCCAAGCTTCCTCTCCTTTGGAGAGGGTTGGGGAGAGGCTACCCTTTCTTCACCTCCTTACTCCACGCATCTTTTAACGTAACGGTTCTATTGAAGACCAATTTTTCTCTAGTTGAATCTTTATCCAAACAGAAATATCCTTTTCTAATGAACTGAAAACGGTCTTCCAAATTCGCTGTTAGTAATGAAGGTTCAATGAATGCATTGTGAATGATATGTAATGAATCTGGGTTCATGTATTCTTTGAAATCGCCTTCTTCGGCAGCAGGATTTTCTGATTTGAATAACCTGTCGTACAATCTTACTTCAGCTGTTGCAGCGTGTTTTACGCTTACCCAATGAATGGTTCCTTTTACAGAAATGCCAGAAGTATCTTGACCGCTTTTGCTTTCGGGAATATACGTACAATGAATGGCAGTGATGTTACCATCATTATCTTTTTCAAAGGATTCGCATTTTACGATGTAAGCGCTTTTTAATCTTACCATAGCATCAGGAGCCAATCGGAACCATTTCTTTGCTGCTTCTTCCATGAAATCCTCACGTTCTATCCAAAGTTCTCTGCCAAATGGAATGTTTCTGTGACCTAGTGTTTCATCAGGGCCATTTTCACTGGTCAGCATTTCAGTTTTGTCTTCTTCATAATTGGTGATGATGAGTTTTATTGGATCTAAAACAGACATTACTCTTTTGGCTGTCATGTTTAAATCTTCGCGCAAACAAAATTCGAGTAAACTTAAGTCGATAAGATTCTCTCTTTTGGCAACACCGATTTTATCACAGAAATTTCGGATACTCAATGGAGTGTAACCTTTTCTTCTGAAACCACTTATTGTAGGCATTCTGGGATCGTCCCAGCCTGAAACATGACCATCGTTTACTAGTTGCAATAGCTTTCGTTTACTCATTACCGTATAGGTCATGTTCAATCTTGCAAATTCATATTGATGAGAAGGAAAGATCTCCAGTTTTTCAATTAACCAATCGTACAATTCACGATGGGGTATGAACTCCAGTGTACAAATGGAATGGGTGATGTTTTCAATGCTGTCGCTTTGTCCATGTGCGAAATCGTACATAGGATAGATGCACCATTTGTCGCCAGTGCGATGGTGATGCGCATGCTTGATACGATATATAATAGGGTCGCGCATCAACATGTTGGTATGCGACATGTCAATTTTAGCTCTTAATACTTTTTCGCCGTCTTTGTATTTGCCATCTTTCATCTCATTGAACAAATGGATATTTTCTTCAATGCTTCTGCTTCTGTAAATGCTGTCTTTGCCGGGTTCGGTAGGTGTTCCTTTTAATGTGGCAATTTCTTCTGAGGTGCTGTCGTCCACATAAGCCAAGCCTTTGTTGATGAGCTTTAGCGCATATTCAAAAAGAGTGTCAAAATAGTCTGAAGCATAAAATTCATTTGACCATTCAAAGCCAAGCCATCTGATATCTTCTTTGATACTTTCCACATATTCGGTGTCTTCTGTAACGGGGTTGGTATCGTCGAATCTGAGGTTGGTGCCACCGCCAAATTTTTTTGCCAACCCAAAATTCAAACAAATAGATTTTGAATGGCCAATATGCAAATAACCATTCGGCTCGGGTGGGAAACGGGTAATTATAGATTTGTATTTCCCCTCGTTCAAATCGGTTTCTATGATTTCTTCTATAAAATTCAGACTTTTCTCTTCGCTCATATGCTTGTTTTTTGGAACACAAATTTACAACATAAAGCCTTCTTTATGGCCATGCAATAGAACTAATACCGATAGGACACCTGTAATGGTCTAATGAAATTGTCTCAAACAGCTATCAAATCGGTATTTTACTATAAAATTTTGGAATAAATTTTTAATAATATTGGGTATAAAATTCGTCAAATCTTAGAATCTTTTCACCAGATTAAATCCCAATTGTTGATTTTTGTAAGAGGGTAGGATAAGTGTATGGCTTTCACGCTTTTTTTTACTTTGAATACGTGATGATACTTTATCGTAAATGAGATAAGATAATCTAGTAGAGGCGATGCCTAACCCAGCCCCTGTAATGACATCACTAAACCAATGTTTGTTGTTGTACATCCTTAAATAACCGGTTGTGACTGCCATTAAATAACCGGTAACACCTAACCATGGTTGGGTGTTCTGATATTCCACTCGTATCAGTTCTGCACTGGCAAAAGCTGCTGAAGTGTGACCAGAAGGAAATGATAAATAATTTGAATTGTCGGGACGAAGCTCATGACTGTAATATTTTGCAGGAATGACCACTGCGCTCAAGATAATGTTTGACATGCCATAAATAATGCCAGTTTGCAAGGCATTGTGTTTCCCTTTTACACCTATTGCTTCAAGACCAATTGTAATCACTGCAGGAGCATATTGAAAATAATCGTCGATGTGAATTTTTTTAGTCAAATCATTGGGTGTGACTTTTTTTTGAAAGTCAATGTTGAATTGACTATCGAATAAGAAAGAGCCTGTTATGATTAGAGCTCCGGGTAAGATAAAAGACTTTCCATTGATGGTCTTGTTTTGCGGATTTGATTTTATTCTTGTAGAATCAGCTTGAAACTGTTGTGAGTATGCAGTTGATGTAAGCAACATCAATACCAATAAAGTAATTTTATTTTTTTTTGAATTGAACATTTTATACCAAATATAATTACTTTTTAGTTCTATTTTTTCTGGTATAATGCCGATAAGTCAGCTGTTTGGGACAATTTCAATGGACCATTACAGATGTCTAATCGGTATTAGAATTCCGCATAAAATTATAGAATTATCATTCGCGCTTTTAATTTTGGTTTTTTATGTTTCATCGTTGTCAGTTTTCCAGACAAATAACCAACTGCCAACGCTAATGGATAATCGCTAAGCCAGTGTACTTCTGTATTCACCATTGCCCATCCTGTCAGTCCGATTAATGAATAACCTAAAAGACTTATCCATTTTTTTTCTGGATAGTTTTCTTTAATTACAGTTACTGTAGCCATCATGGTGGCCAGATGACCGGAAGGATAAGCATCGTAACTACTGGTATTGTTTTGATAGGTACTGAAAGATGGCAGAGGATGCCATAAACCCCCAGGTTCGGTCGCTTTAAAAGGACTTTGTCTTCCTGTAATTCTTTTTATAATTTGGATACTAATTCCCATGGAGATGAAGGTTTCGCCAAGGTCGTAAGCTGTTTGTTCTGCCCTCCAATCGTTATTTGCTTTTCCATAAATCCAAAAACCTCCCGCAAGTAACATGCTCGTTCCGCCTTCTCCTAATTGATACAAAGCGGAATTTACATTCATTGGTACTTTTATGATTGTTTTATTTCCGATTTTTAAAATGTCTTTATATCTGGTCTCGGCTTGTAGTCCAATTTTTAGACTTATTTTTTTTACCCAGTTCGTGATGTACTGATCTTGGGTAACAAGAACAACAGTACCCTGAGCCATTGCTATCATTGAAACACAATTATCTCCCTTAAATGGAGTTTTGACTAAACCTAGCATATTAGATGGAAATTGGCCTAAAGTCTTAAATAAATTTGGCTTGCTGAAGTAAAGTGTGTCTTTTTTGTTTTGAAATGATGCTGTTGGATTTGAAACAAATTGAGAATTTGACAGTAGTTGCAAAATCAATAAACTAAAAATCAAAAGAAACCCTTTTCTCATAAATCAGTGTTTTGCAACAAACCAAATTCACAGTTAATCAACTAAACAATGATAAATAGTAAAGATTTCAAAACATCAAATCATAATCAACAAAAAATAAAATCCAGGTCATCAAATTGAATCATAAATCATCAAATTGCCAAATCACCAAATTGTCAAATCATCAAATCAATCAAGCTGTTCCCATTCTCTTCAAGTGCAAAGTATGCGATATTACGGCATCTCTCATTCTTTTGTACTCTATATATTTGATATCAAACTCGTCGCAAGTATTCTTTATAATTTTGCTGATTGCAGGATAGTGAACGTGTGAAATTTTTGGAAACAAGTGATGTTCGATTTGAAAATTCAAGCCGCCAACCAACCATGAAATTAATTTACTTTTAGTCGCAAAATTGGCAGTAGTTTGAACCTGGTGAATTGCCCATTCGTTTTCAATATCATTATTATCAACAGGCACAGGGAAAGCTGTATCTTCAACAGTGTGAGCCAATTGAAATACAATGCTCAGCACAAATCCAGCAAACATACTCAACAACAAGAATCCTACGAGCCAGTTAACGAATCCAACCATGTAAATAGGTAAAGCAATCATCATGATATAATAGCCAACTTTCGCTGTCCAAAATGCGAAATGATCGAACGAACTGAATTTTTTTAAAGGAACAGATCCAATTTTCTTTTTGAAATATTTCTGATAATCAGTGGCAAATACCCAAATGATCAATAGAAAGCTATACAGAAACCAAACATAAATGTGTTGGAACTTGTGTACTTTATACTTTTTTTGTGTAGGACACATTCTCAACAATGGTTTGATTTCGATATCATCATCAACACCGTCAATATTGGTGTAAGTGTGATGAATGATATTGTGTTTGTTCTTCCACATCAGCATACTGGCTCCTAAGCCATTTACTGAAAAGGCAGCGATTTTATTCCAGAATTTGCTATTGCTAAAACTTTCATGTCCACCATCGTGCATCACATTAAAGCCGATACCTGCCGTTAAGCCACCCATAATCAAGCATTCGAAAGCAGCCCAAGCTAAGTGAGGGGTAAAGAATACAAGATGAACATATAGTCCTATGTATAGCGACCACATCAGTATCGCTTTGAAATACAGGGAGAAATTCCCAGTTTGTTCTATTTGGTTTTCTGAGAAATACTGTTGCACTCTTTTCTTCAATTCCTGGTGAAAATTGGATTTAGCAGCATTTCTGAATTTGGGGGTTGTCATGATTATTGGGTTAAGTATTTTGTTTTATTAAATTATCGAGATTGGAAAAGCCAAGTTTCTTTTTAGAGATAAATCCTTCAGCATATTCAACACCGATTCTGGTGCCATGCATTTTGTCTCTGTTGATGATGAGATCTAAAAATCCGGGTTTAGAAATATATGTTTCCGGACCAGCAATTTCAGCGTTATAAAATTGTGTTTTATATGCAAGTATGGAGGCTAATTTTTTATCAAAAATTGATGATATATCGATTAAAAAACTGGGTTCGAGGTATCTGTCTTGTATACAATGAAAAACATATTTAGGGCGCCAATGTTCTTGTTTTTCTCCATTATCATAAGTTTCAATTTTTAATAGTCCAGATAAAAAAGCTGAATCTTCTACTAATTGAGAACCCCTGCCATGATCAGGATGCCTGTCTTCAACAGCATTGCAAATCACAATTTCCGGTTTGTATTTTCTGATTTTCTGAATGACTTTTAGTTGAGTTGCTTCATCGTTTTTAAAGAATCCGTCTGGTAACTGCAGATTTTCTCTGATATCTAGTTTCATGATGGCAGCAGCATCAGCAGCTTCTTGATATCTTGTAGCAACTGTACCTCTTGAGCCTAGTTCTCCTTCTGTTAAGTCAATTACACCTGTTGTTTTGCCTAAAGATTTTTCTAATATCAATAAGCCAGAACAACTAAGTTCAATGTCATCAGGATGAGCACCAAAAGCAAGGTAATCCAGTTTCATTTTTTATTAAGCCAATTTAAAGAATAAAGTCTCTGCAAGTTAACTCAATTAGCTGATAATAAAGTACGGTTTTGGTAATTGTGAAGTAATTGGGAATAATCTTGGCTAGAGATTTTGGGATTTAGAAATCTCAGCATAACCATAGAGACGCTGCACTTCTCGGACGATTTTTTCTATGACAAGATCTTCGTTTTTTGAATCGTAAGGTTGTTTAAGATTACTACTAAAGAAAAAAGCTACGGTCTGATATACCCGGGCTGTCAATCCACCTTGATATTCTTTGATAATTTCATAGCAATTATTGCCTGTTTCACGGTTGATGAGTTTCATTAATATTTTACCCTGATAAACGGTAAGATTAGTTATTGGTGTGGTAAATTCTTTTTTCAATTCCTTATCTCTCGAATTTATGTATTTTTTTCTTTCTTTTTTCTCAGAGATATTGACCAGATGAGCATTGATGTCATTTAGGATAATGCCTGCTTTTCTCGCATAAGGGTAGGTGACATAAACGGCATTTCTAAGGCGGTTGTACCTTGCTAATGCTTCTTTCTGACTGTTGGTGAGAATAGATTGAACATAAATATTGCTGAGAACACTCATTGGAATGGTATCACCTTGATAAATGATAGCCTGCATTTTTAAAGTGTCATTTGTAGACTGTTGAGAAAATGATGTCCTTGCCGATAAAATAACCAGCAAAAGTATTGTAGTCAATTTATGAATGGGACTTTTCAATATCGGGAAATGCATCATGTAAATTTACTGAATAAAAACTTTGATTAATACGGATTCAGTAATTTTTGTAACCTGATAATGAGGAGGGGAAATGTTAAAATTAATAAAGTTTGGAAGCCCCCTCAATCCCCCAAGGGGGAAGTTGATTGTGTTTTATATTTTTGATTTGTTGTTGCTAATTGTAGTTTTGCATTTATGTTCCATCGGAACATATCGTCTTTAGCCCGAAATGTAAATTATTTAGATTCGTTCCATAGGAACGTTGGGTGAGGGATAGCCACGAATTCACGAATTTTTTACCGCTGAGAAAATGAGTTGATGAGTTTTCGCGGAGTAATTTGATTTTTATTAGTAAATCGACAAAAAGATAAAAGTTATTAATCCGCAAATTATCTCTGCGGAGCCTCACTTCCTCATTTTCTCAGCGGTTAAAGTAGCCAACTACGCGTTTGCAAACAAAAACATATACACCAGCCCAATCGTAGAAAGAATCAATATCGCAGCTGTCAACATAGGTTTGAATGCAGCGCGTTTTACCATACTGAGAATGATGCCGAAAGCCATAATAATCAAACCTAGCCAGACCAAATTTATGTAAGGGAATATGTATGATTTTACGGTCACGAAATCGATCAAACTTTCTGATTCTTTTAT
>CANHLV010000053.1 GCA_947461495.1 Chitinophagaceae bacterium | reverse complement strand
GCATCAGGCAGCATTACCGTTCCGGCTAGATGCTGGAAAGTGATTGTAATATTACCCACAGGTATCAATGATGTAGCAAGAGTTAGCAATACCACAAGAATAATAGCAGTGGACATGCCCAATACCCAAACTGTAAACAGTCTTCCATGGAGTTCATATCGTGTTTCTGTTGATGCGCTTGAAACAATTTTAGGTTACGATTTTTTAAACAATATACCAGTTTCAATACAAACTGCAATAGAAGGAAATGTTGATAACGGACCAACTTTATAATTTTACTTCATTAATAAAGAAATGCGTTTCAACAGATTCGTTTTTCTTTATTTGAATACTTAACATCAAACGTAGATTTGAAGTTAGATACTATTTTTAAAAAATAAATAAGACGAAGTTTCCTATCTTATTTTTCAATTTAACAAATCAAACAACTACCATCTTTACGACTTGTGAATACATGGAAAACAACAAGTTGCAATCAAATACAAATATCCTTGGACCTTTTTTTAGAAACTATTTTCCCGAGCTAAAATAGTTTGGCACCATTTTAGTCAATAATGTGTTTGATGTAGAATCATTAAACCCTTATTTATTAAACCTCAAATTTTTTTCAAATGAAAACAATCCAATCCAATGAAAATCCAGTTGAAATCAAAGCATCAAAAAAACATAACAAGTCTATTTATGTTGCTTTGTCTCTAATTTTTTTATGCTTAGTGAGCATTTTTGCTTACGACAAATCCAATTCAATCAACACTATTGACAATCAAAAGTTGCAAATCGAGAAAGTAACTTCGCAAAAAAGCGAATTACAAACAAGCTTTGACGCCTCACTTGTAAAGATTGAATCAATGAAAAATGCTGCTACAGAACTGAGTACACAACTCAACGATAAGAATGCAGAAATCGAAAAAACTAAAACTGAAATCCGCACTATTCTTAACAAAAAACATGTCACAGAATCTGAATTGGCAAAAGCAAAAACAATGATTGCCGGTCTTAATAATAAGATTGGTGATATGGAGAAAACAATTGCTAAGTTAACCGATGACAACAAAGTTTTAGGTGAACAAAACATGACATTGACAACAGATAAAGAAAATCTTACAAAAGAGTTAGGTACTACTGTTGCCGTTAAACAAGAACTAGAACAAAAAGTAGATGTAGCTTCAACATTGAATGCTTCAAACATTTCAATTGTGCCGCTTAACATCAAAAAAAGTGGAAAAGAAATATCAACCTTTTCTGCAAAGAAAGTAGATAAAATGCTGATTAAATTTGATTTGTCTAACAGAATCATAACATCAGGTTCTACTGAACTTTATGTATTGGTGATCGGACCAGATGGCAAACCAGTTAGCAGTGGCAATAATTTCTCTGGAGTATTCAAGACAAGAGAAGAAGGTGATAAATTTTTTACAGCGAAATTTCCTGTAGCCTTAGAAACTGCAAAATCAAAAAGCGTTAGTTTTTCATTCGTTCCTGAAACAGAAACATTTGTGCAGGGCGATTACAAAATAGAAATTTATCAGAATGGGTTTTTAATTGGCCAGGGATTGAGCTCTCTTAAAAAAGGAGGATTGTTCAGCTAATTAACGAGTAAATCGTCTTGAAATAAATCGACTTGCTTTATTAAGTCCCGGTTGCCAATGGTTACCGGGATTTTTTTTAGATTAAACCCGGATTTTGCAGTTGGAATCGTGATGAAAGGGAAAAAGGCAATAAAGACGGGTGTTTGAGCCGATATTTTGGACGAAAGCATAATGAATTATGTTGAGATCAAAATATCAAGCAAACGCTTGTCTTTGCAGCATTTTTTTCTTGTAATAGATTTCAACTGCAAAATCTGGGTTAAAGTAATGGGGGATTTTCATATTGCGATAATGCAATATTGCAATATCGCAATATTACGTTATCTCAACTCGAACAGCCAAATATTTATACTGATATTTCTTCAGTACTACTTAACTTTCTTCAAGCTCAAGTCAATCAATATTATTGTTTTGATTTTAAAGCTACTTTTTCATTTAAAAAACGAATCGTCTCGTTTTCAACAGTCACTACATCTTTAGACATAATCGGAGAACCTATTACATGGTTACTAGCATTGGGAACAGCCATTTCCATTTTCATATTTTTAGGTGTTGATAGTGCTGCAAACATTTTTTTCATTGCTTCTACCCTAACCACTTTATCCTGATGTTCTTCATCTTCATAATAATATAACATCAAAGCTGGCTGAGTGATTTTTGAAAATGTTTCTTTAGTCATGGTTGTTTCCAGCATTTCTTCAAGATTCACCAGTGCTTCCAAACGGTAAGGCCTGTTCCAATATTCGCTGTAAATTGGGCGTGTATCTGCAGGATAATTTAGTTTGCCTCCTTTTACCAATCTGGCGATTTGCAAACCCCATGGATTATTTAATAAATAGGCATTGGGATCATTGATCTCAATATTAGGCGAATACAAAATAATAGCATCAACATCATTTGGATAAGTTGCAGCTAATTGCAAAGCTTGTGTCCCGCCCGTACTGGTTCCCATAAGTATGACTTTCTTTCCCAATTTCTTTCCAATAAACAAAGCTTCTTTCGCAGACTCCCAGTAGTTATCCGAGGTTAAATTAATCAATTGGTCTGTTGTATCAATGCCATGCTCAGCTAATCTCGATAAATAAAGATTACAACCAAAATGAGCCGCTACATTTCTATGTACAGGATTCCCTTCTTCCTGTGAAGCAGAAAACCCATGGAGGTAAACTATCGAATATTCAGTCATTGCTTTTATTGAATCATCAGCCCATACTATCCGCGCTTCATTGTTTTTCTTGAGGAGATGAATTGCTTCTTTTTGGCTGATAAAATTTTCTACATCATTTGGTATGACAGGAATGTCTTTGTTGTATTTTGGAGTAGATGGACGTGGCCCTGCAAAATAAATCACTGTTACTGCCAATAAGCTGATCAGTAACCACTTTAATGTCTTCATTTTTATGAGATTTATTGTGCGACTGAATGTTGTTGTTGAAGTTGACCTTTAAGACGTGAAATGGTGTTCTGAGCTTCTATCAATTTCATTTTCAAATCATATATTTCAGGCTGAGAGGCTTTGAATTCTGCTTCATTTATTTCGTTACTTTTTTGTAACAGTAAAATATCTTCATCCATTGATTTAATGGCAGATTGGGCATCTTTGAGTTTCAATCCTAATTCACTTTCAACTGATTCTTTCAGATTGAAAGCTAGTGCATTTTCTTTGCGCAATGTTTCTTTAACTAGTTTTTCGCTTTCAAGCAAACCTTCCAAACTTTTGATTTTACGAAACATTTTTTTTGCAGCAAAAGCGATGCAAATGAAAGCAGTAATAAATCCAAAAACAAAAACAGGCAGTATTGTGGTAATAAATGCGTTCAATTGAATTAGTTTTACGCGAAATTATTTAATTTCAGACAGAATAAAATCTATTTTTAAAAATAAGTTTCAACCTATTATAAACACTTCTTCATTTTAAATAATCTACTTGCAAATTCATCAAAACATAAAGGAAAAATATGCCTCAATGACCGATTTGGAACTGATAAAGCTGGCAACAATAGAATTAAATGAACTTACCGATGATGCGAGATTAATATTGATGACAGAAATTGAAAAAAGAAAAATAGACTTATCAAAGTCAGATAATAATCAAGAACAAAAAAGCTACACAATAATAAATTTCAATCATGTTGAAAAGCATATCATTCAATATATCTCAGACCAAAAATTAAAAAATGAATCTGATGCTTATATACTTGGCGGTTTGTTAGAAAGAGGGATTGAAGAAAATACGGCTGTTGACATCATCAATTCATTTCCGAAATATCTTGAAGAAAGAAAAAATAAAATGTCTCAAACCATTTTAACCGGTACCTTACAATTTGTTTCGGGACTTGCCATCATTGAATTGCCATTGAGAAAAGAATCACAATTGGCAGTTATCATTATCGGATACTCTCTTTTAATACTAGGTGCATTCAGAATTTTTCATGGCATGATGAATAAAAAGAAAATCACAAAAATGTTGAAGCCCTAAATCAACCTGGCTTTACAATGTTCAAGTGATTTCCATTCCATCCTGGGAAAAGGTTTTCATCATTTTTAAGCTTTAAATGTTTTGTCGCGATTTCACTGAAGACAGCTCTAAAATCAGTAGTTACAGCTAAATCCCTTCCATCTTCTAGGTTTTCGATGGATAGTGGTTTGACATCTCCAAAAACAGTTCCTCCATTTATATTGTTACCGATGATAAAATTGCAGGAAGCTCTGCCATGATCAGTTCCGCCTGTTCCATTTTGCTTAACCGTTCTTCCAAATTCAGTCATCGTCATTATGGTTACATCATCTTGATAAAAACTTCCCAAATCTATCCAAAATGCGGCAATGCTGTTAGCTAAATCCGCTGCATTTCTGGCAAATGGTCCTTTCTCTGTACCTTGATTAAAATGAGTGTCCCACCCTGTTGATTCTGCAAATCCAATTTCTAGTCCTACATCTGCTTTTATCAATTGTGCTAGTTGTTTCATGGCATTGCCTAAATTTGTTTTAGGGTATTCAGCCCCGTTAGCAGGTACATATTTCTTTACATCAATACCCGACAACATGTTTACCGCTTCAAATGTTTCTTTTCCGGCTTCATGAAACAATCCATTTGTAGTTTGATCATATAAATCTTCGAAACTTTTTGCGGTTGTGTTTACATCTATTTTGTTTTTTGTAGAACGTAACGAGAAGTCATTCAAATTGGTTACTGAAATAGTGGGATTAAGTCCATAAAAAGAGCGAGGTGTTGATGGGGTAATACTTACAGCTCTGAAAGGTGTAGCCTCATGTCCCATCATGCCTATTGCACGATTCAGCCAACCGGTTGGTGTTGATTTAAAAAAAGGCGTGCCGGTTTCCATGTAATCTTGTGCATCAAAATGAGAACGTGAATTATTCGGAGAGCCAATTCCATGAACAATTGATAGTTGTTTGTTTTTAAATAACATTTCAAATGCAGCAAATGATGGATGCAAACCAAATCTGCCATCTAAATCAATCAAAGGGGTTTCGCTACCTTTTGCAATTGGACTCATAAAAATATTGGGCCTTGCTGCTTTCAAATATTCATCATTGAATGGAGTAACCGCCATGAGTCCATCCATAGCACCGCGTTGAAAAATACAAATCAGAATTTTTTTCTTTTTATAAAGTTGTTCGACCTTATAATATGCTGCGGCCTTTGCTACAAATGCAGGAATACCGCCTAATCCAATACCAAAAATAGCTACGGCTCCTGATTTAATAAATGCTCTTCTACTACTCATTTTTTATTCTTTATCTTCTTTGAAATTCCGGGGAACCAATGATAATACCTACAACCTGTGCCAACATCTTTTTAATATTTTTATCTTGGTTGATATTTTTCATTTCATTGAATTCTATTTCGTCGGACATCATCATAGCCGTATCAGGATTCTGAGATGACATCATTTCTGTTTTATTGACATTTACTTTTGTTTCAATAGCGACAGCAATTTTTTCTTTAAAGTCAGGGGTTGTCAATAACGGCGATAATCTAATTATAGTATTTTCTTGATTTCTCTCCGGCAACAAAATTGCAGTATAAATTATCAATGCAGCGTTTGCATTTTCCGGTTCATGGTTATTATTGAGTAGCAGCAAATTACTTTGCGTGCCTCTGATTTGGTTTGCTGCTATATCCAAACCAAAATTCATCCTGTTTAGTAACGAACCAGTATTGATCCAATATGCTGAATTATCCGGAAATCCTGTTGGTGCTTGATAATAGTAAATTTTCTGCCCCATTCTTTCCATTTTTTGAAACAATTGAAAGGGAGCCTTAATATCTGCATTCAAAGCTCTAGTGGCACTGATTACAAATTCAAATGGTGATTTTGTTTTTTGTCTGACAGAGGCCGCACTCCAAAATTCTTTTGACATCGCCATAGTCATCAACACTGATTTTATATCTCCATCCTTTTCTCTGAATGTCTTTGCCATTCTATCAATAAGCGACTGCGGAGGATTATCACAAACAAAATAAGTCGCTAATTTTTTTGAAATAAAAAATGATGTTGAGGGATGATGTGCCAACAAGTCAAGTAAATCCATTCCCTCACTATAACCATTACCTGAAGGAAATGTTTTACCCAATACTTTCTTTTCTTTTATATCATGCCTGTTAATAGCAAAGAAAAAATCTCCTTGATGGACATATCCATTGGCTGTCAATTTATCATCCCCAATATTTTCAACTAATTTCCTAATGCCAGGTGCATAGCCATCTTCAAAGGGATAAATGCTCCATCCGGTTAAAACCCTTGCTGCTTCTGTAACATCTGTTTGTGTATACCCACCATCAACACCAAGTGTATGAAGCTCCATCAATTCTCTAGCATAATTCTCGTTCAGTCCTTTGTTTCTTCTATTATTTTTAAGTTTTCTTACCAAAAGTTGAGTTGTGGTATCAAGCTCGTTTAATTTGCTTTCGATGCGTTTTTCACGTCTTGAATCTGAAAATTTATTTCCACTGTTTTCGATTGTAGAAGAACTGATGAAATTATCGAGGTAATAAAGCATTGCCGGTGAATGAGCAGTTGCAGACAAAAGATCTTTGAATTTACCGGTAATATTAGGTCTGATTACATCTCTTTCATAGGCAGGCGCCAATAAATTCAATTGTGGTTTAGTTAGTGAAACATTGAAATGATTGAACCAGAATCCAGTAAGTACTTCCGACAACTGGTTATTAGCATACCTTGCCCTAACGATTCTTTGATTCACGAATTCCCTTGTTAACTCTCCTTGTTGATGTATGTTTTTATTAGACACATAATCCTTAAGTCTTTCTTTTGCTTCGTCTTTCCCAATTAAATTTATGGAGTCTTTTGGAATAATACCATCAGCAGCCGCCATTCTTAGCACTTGTATTGGCTTAGGAAAGATTTTGCTAACGTCTTCATTGGAAAGATTAAGAAATTGAAAGTCTGATAAATGAGCATTGAGGGTATCCTCATTATTTTTACCATCTAACTGATTAATAAACCATTTTTCAAGTCCGGTTTTCACTACTTCATCAACCATGCCTGGCGTTGCGCCATAAGTGAATCTGCTGATTAAATGGGCCGCAGCTTCTCGTTTTGAAAGTCCTTGTGATTGATATGGAAATACAAAAGAATTTTCACTTTCATCAGCCTTGTTTTCTGAAATTGGACTTGCCAAAATAAAACTGCTGAAAACAATTAAAAAAGGCAAAACCCAATAAAATCTTTTTCTCACTTAAATATTTTATTTAAAAAATTAAGATAAGCAGATTTCTTTTTATTTCAATACGAAAACAATTTTTTAATATTAATAGCTTCGATACTCGAATAATGATAATTTTGTCAACTAAAAATAAACTTATGTCTTCAGCAAAAATTACCATTAGATCGAACGGCTCCATGAAATTGGAAGGAGATTTTGAAATTGTAGATGCCTCAGGAAATAAATATGACCTTGGTGGCAGAGAAATAGTAACTCTATGTCGTTGCGGATTATCTCAAAATATGCCTTTTTGCGATAGTTCACATAAAGATAAATTTCATCATGAGGCCGTAGCATTTGCATTACCTCCCAAAAAACAAGATTAATTATGTCGGATCATAAATTATTCATGCTCTTATTGGGTTGTAAACCAAAAGGCAGACATACAGAACAACACGATATTTTTTTCACCATTGGCAAAAGCCTGAAAGGCATTATCCCTGATATCAATGCCTTCTGGCCTGATGGCGGCAAAATCCATATTGATGCTTGGAGAGAGATAAATGCCATTGAAGGTTATAAAATTTCAGTTGTTCGAAAAAAAGCCAGCACTGATGAAAAAGCCACTAAATTATTTTTCTTAAATCTTGGCGGATACAAGTCCGGTGAGTTCGAAGAGTTTCATTATAAAATGATAGTTGCTGCTAAAGAAAAATCCGAAGCCATTGAACAAGCAAAAGCTTCCGCATTTTTTTTGCATACTGGTTTCAAAGGTGCATCATCACACATCGATGACAAATATGGAATTGATGTGGATGATTTTTATCAAATTGAAGATATATTGCCTGTTGCACAACAAGAAAAATTCAGCATCAAAATCACCGCATCAAAAAATGCAATGGACGACAAGATGAAACTAGGTTATACCAATTTATCCAAAATAAAATAATGTCTGATGCGGTTTCAATTCTTGTCTGTTGGCAAAGCAAATGAAAGCTATGTAGATGAAGGCATTAAAATGTTTACTAAAAGAATAACCAATTATTATCAAACCGATTGGACCATTATCGCGCCACCCAAAAATGCCGCTACCCTATCTGATACAGAATTGAAAAACAAAGAAGGCGAATTAATATTACAACAGATTAAAGCAGATGATTATCTTGTCTTGCTGGATGAGAGAGGCAAACAATTCTCAAGCGAAGCATTGGCAAATTTTATCCAACAAAGAGCCAATGAAAGCAAAAAGAATATCATCTTCTTAATCGGCGGAGCCTTCGGAGTAAGTGAAGCTGTTTTCAAAAGAGCAGATTACAAATGGAGCTTGTCCCCTCTTGTATTTCCACACCAGTTGGTAAGATTGATTTTAGCAGAACAGATATATAGGGCTTGTAGTATAAATAGGAATGAGAAGTATCATCATGTATAAAAACTTTTCGGGTTTGGTGTTTGGCGTTATTTGTTATTTGTTTGT
>CANHLV010000052.1 GCA_947461495.1 Chitinophagaceae bacterium | reverse complement strand
TTAGGGATTAGGATAGAGGGATTGGGTTTCCAGAAAAATTTATAGGCAATAACTATTTCTCCAACTGTCGAAAAAAAATTCGTGAATTCGTGGCTAACTTTCACGAAACGTTCCTACGGAACGAACCAAAATAATCATCATTTCGGGCTAATGACAAGAAGTTCCTATAGAACATTCAAATTAGCAGTTTCAAACCATCCTCCCATCCTTCATCTGCAAAATTCTGTCGCTCATTCTAGCGAGTTCTTCGTTATGGGTTACAATTAAAAAAGTTTGCTGAAATTCATTCCGAAGATTTATAAATAATTGGTGCATTTCATTGGCATTTGTAGAATCCAAATTTCCAGTTGGTTCGTCTGCCATGATGATGGCAGGGTTGTTTATTAATGCTCTGGCTACAGCTACTCTTTGCTGTTCTCCGCCGGATAATTGTCCGGGTTTGTTGTTTAATCTGTGACCGAGACCTAGTTTTTCTAGCAACTCTTTCGCTCTTTTTTCTGTAGCAGATTTATTTTTTCCACCAATCCATCCCGGGATGCAAACATTTTCCACAGCAGTAAATTCTGGAAGCAAGTGGTGAAACTGAAAAATAAAGCCAATATTTTTATTTCGGAATGCCGCTAAATTTTTTCCGGAGAGCTTGTCTAACCTCTCTTCATTCAACATAATTTCTCCTGAATCTGCTTTATCTAAAGTGCCCAAAATGTGCAGCAGCGTGCTTTTCCCTGCACCGGATGCGCCAATGATGCTCACAATCTCTCCTTTATGAATATCAATATCCACTCCTTTCAATACTTGAAGGTCGCCGTAATTCTTAAAAATCTTTGTTGCCTTTAACATAGAATAAAAATAGGATTTTTGGCCACAAAATGTTAATAAATTATTTTTTTGTGAAACATGACTAAAAACACTTTTGGTTATTTCGCAGTAAAAATTACATTTGCAGAAAATAAACCCTTAATACGATGTTCTGGACACTTGAATTAGCCTCACATTTGGAAGACGCTCCTTGGCCTGCAACCAAAGACGAATTGATTGATTACAGCATTCGTAGTGGTGCTCCAATCGAAGTAATTGAAAACTTACAAGAACTGGAAGACGAAGGAGAAATTTATGAAGGTCTTGAAGACATATGGCCTGATTATCCTAGTCAGGATGATTTCTTCTTTAATGAAGATGAATATTAAAAAATTAAAAGCCCTTCCAAATGGAAGGGCTTTTTTCAATTCTTTTTTACAGCTCCGAATTTTATTTTAAAGTAGATCAACAATATAGAAAGCAAACAGATTATTGTATTGCAAATAATCACCGGTAATAATCCCCTACTCACGCCATAAATCAACCATATGATGGTGCTGACAAAAACTATAAACATCATATAGATATTCAAATCTTTGACGCTTTTTGATTTCCATGTTTGGTAAACCTGTGGAATAAAGGTAAGACTACTCAATGCTGATCCGGTGTGGCCTAATACTTCTGTCCAATCCATAAATTTAATTCGAATGATAATGTATCAACTAATTATTTTTCCATTTGTTCAATTACAGCATTCGTAACTCCTGTGAATGAAAATCCTCCATCATGGAAAAGATTCTGCATGGTTACCATCCTTGTCATATCACTGAACATCACTACGCAATAATTAGCACAATCTTCTGCAGTCGCATTGCCTAATGGACTCATTTTTTCTGCATAATTGATAAAGCCATCAAACCCTTTCACACCACTTCCTGCTGTTGTTTTTGTTGGAGATTGAGAAATGGTATTTACACGAACATGTTTCTTAACCCCGTAATGATAACCAAAACTGCGGGCTACACTTTCCAATAATGATTTAGCATCAGCCATTTCATTATAATCAGGAAACACACGTTGAGCAGCTATATAAGACAATGCAATCACGCTTCCCCAATCATTGATAGCGTCTTTCTTCATACAACAAGCTAATACACGGTGCAAGCTCATTGAAGAAATTTCAAACGTTTTTAAATTATGTGCATAATCAATTTCAGTATAATGTTTCCCTTTACGAACATTTAAACTCATCCCAATGGAATGCAGAATAAAATCAAAACCACCACCAAAATGCTCCATAGATTTGGTAATCAAATTTTCAACATCATCGCCATTGCTCACATCGCAAGCAATTACAGGGGCATTTATTTTTTCAGCCAACTTATTAATTTCTCCCATACGCATGGCAACAGGAGCATTGGTCAAGACTATTTGTGCTCCTTCTTCATGACATTTAATTGCTGTAATCCAAGCAATTGATTTTTCATCAAGCGCTCCAAAAATGATACCTTTTTTCCCTTTCAATAAATTGTTGGCCATAATGTAATTTTTCTTTGGTAATAAATGAGTTGTAAAAATAAATGATATTGGGGAAATAGAAAATTAATGTGGGGGAAGATGGATAGGATGGATAGGATGTGATAGGATAGATACTGGATACTGGATACTGGATAATGGATACTCGATAGTCTTCTTAGCAATATCTCCTATAAGGAACGTTGCGTAAGATTGATAAATGGATATAGCTGGATAGGCTAGATAAGCTGGATAGGCTGGATTAATTCAACATCATCTCCCTTGCATTTTCTAGAGCAGCTGCGGTGGGTTTTTCGCCGCTTAACATTTTTGCGATGGCGGTAATTCTTTCGTCTTGATTCAATACTCTTACTCCAGTTGCAATTTTATCACCAATAATTTCTTTGTAAACAAAATAATGTGTTGTAGCTCTGGCTGCAATTTGCGCCTGATGCGTAATAGCAATCAACTGATGGGCTTGTGATAGGTCTTTCATGATGATGCCTACTTGTTTGGCTGCTTCTCCACTAATACCGGTATCTATTTCATCAAATATCAATGTTGGCAAAGACAATTTTTTGGCAACAAGTGATTTCATACTGAGCATTAAACGACTTAATTCTCCCCCACTGGCGACTTTACCAAGTGGTTCAAATTTATTACTCTTGTTAGCGTCAAATAAAAAGTCTATGGTGTCGGTTCCGTGAACGGTTAATGAGGATGGTATTAATTGTACTTTGATTCTTGCATTTGGCATTCCCACTTGAGACAACAATTGATTTACATTTTTTGTAAACCCATCAATTTGCTTCGACCTATTTTTAGAAATCAAAGAAGCTGTTTTTATACATTCCTCATAAACTTCTTTCTCCTGAATTTCCAACTTTGCAATTGATGAAGAAATGTCTGCGTATCCATCAAGCTTATTTTGTAAATCCAACTTCAACTGAAGCAATTGTTCGGTTGTAGTTAAACCATGCTTCTTCAATAATTTATAACCTGAAGAAAGCCTATCATTGATTACTGCAATTCTTTCTCCATCATATTTTACATTTCCTTCAATACGCTCTAGTTCATCAGCAACATCTTGTATTTCAATTAATGCGCTGTTTAACCTTTGTGATAAAACAGAAATTTCAGGATGGAAATCATTTAGCGATTTTAATTTATTGTAGAGCGATTTAAGTTGATTGACAATTGGCTGTTCTGTTTGAGTCATTACGCCATAAATAGCAGACAATTGCATTTTAATACTTTCCGCATTGTTTAATAATTTCAACTCTGCGTCAATCAATTCCAATTCATTTTCTTTCAGTGCCAATTCTTCCAGTTCGGTATAAAGAAATTTATTGTAATCTAATTCTTTATTGGCTGTTTCTTGAGTTGCTGTTAGTTCGAGCAATTGAAGTTTTATAGTTGTGTAATTTTCAAATTGCTGTTTAAGCTTTGTGAGATGAGGTTTATTTTCTGCAAGCGCATCTAATACTTCTCTTTGAAAATTTTCCGAATTGATTTCGAGTGTGTCAAACTGCTGGTGTAAATCCACCAAGTGAATGCCTAATTGTTTTACTTGTGATAAATTTACAGGCGTATCATTGATAAAGCTTCTCGATTTGCCATTGGCATTTATTTCTCTTCTGATTACAATTTCATTTTCATAATCAAGATCGTTTTCAGTAAAAAACAATTTCAGCGATTCTGTTTCATGCAATTTGAATGATCCTTCTATTACACATTTTTTTTGTGTGTCTTGAAGAACACTACTATCAGCTCTTTGTCCCAAAATGAGATTTAAAGCACCCATCAAAATACTTTTACCGGCACCTGTTTCACCGGTAATGATATTCAATCCGGATTCAAATTGTAAATCCAGTTCGTTGATGATGGCGTAGTTTTGTATGTGAAGTTTTGATATCATTTTAGGATGGCAATTTACAGAAAACTAATTAGCAAGCCATCGGAAAAGTCTCAGAAAATGGAAGTATTTTTCTTGGGTGAAAATAACCACGAATTCACGAATTTTTATTAGGAGGAGATAGCGGGAAGGCTGGATAGGCTCGATACTAGATATTTGATACTTGATAAGCTAGATAGGCTGGATATACTAGATACTAGATAAGCTGGATAGGCAGTATGAAAATAAAAAAAGCCACCTTAAAAGGTAGCTTTGTAAATATGGTAAATCAGATTTTTTATTTTACTTCAACTGAATCATTCAAATCAGCATCTGCTAATATTCTACCACAGTTTTCGCAAACCATGATTTTCTTGCGCAATTTGATTTCACTTTGTTTTTGCGGAGGAATTGCGTGGAAACAACCACCACAACTGTCTCTTTCTACAGGTACAACTGCCAAGCCATTGTGGTAGTTATTGCGAATACGATCATAACTAGCCAATAAACGGGCATCAGCGTGACTTCTTGCATCAGCAGCAGCTTTATTATAGTGAGTTTCTTCTTTCTCAGTTTCTTTAATGATTTTTTCCAATTCGCCTTTTTTGCCTGTCAAATTTGTTTCTTTTGTTGAAACCGCTTTTTTGGCTAAATCCAATTGACGTACTTTGTCAGCAATTTCTTCAGTTGCATCTTTGATATGCTTTTCACAAAGTTTTTCTTCGAGTTGCTGCATCTCAATTTCCTTATTTATAGCTTCAAACTCGCGATTGTTTTTTACATTATCACTTTGTTTTTCATATTTGGCAATAAGAGCTTGAGCTTGTTTGATTCCTTCTTTTTTCTGATCAATAAATTCCTGAATACCATTGATCTCTTCTTCAATGCGAGTTTGACGTGCATGAAGTCCTTCGATTTCATCTTCAAGATCTTTTACTTCCATCGGTAATTCACCTTTTAGAATTTGAATCTCATCCAGCTTACTGTCAATTTTTTGCAAACGGACAAGTGAAGATAATTTTTCTTCAACTGAAAATTCTTTTACTGCAGCCATATTATAATTTGTTTTTTCTGTAAGAATGTATCAACCAATCTTTGTTTTTTTATGTTGTCAATAACTATTCACAAAATAATGAACAGGATTGGAAATGACCTTGGTTTTAAGGACGGCAAAGGTAGGGAAATTTTGCCTTAAAACATCATATATCAGGTCAATTGTGTATTGTTCGCTTTCGAAATGGCCAATATCTGCCAAAATTATCTTTCCGTCAGCATCAAAAAACTCATGGTATTTCACGTCTGATGTAACATAAATATCAGCTCCCGCTGCAATTGCCAACTTTGTTAAAAAACTTCCGGCACCACCACAAACAGCTACTTTTTTTATAGGTCTCCCAGTAAAACTTGTATGTTTTATACATTGTTGATGAAAAGATTCACTAAGTAATTTCAAAAAAACTTCAGCATGTACAGCAACAGGTAATTCTCCAATAATACCTGCACCAACATCTTGATAAACATTTGATAATGAGGTGATTTCATAAGCCACTTCTTCATAAGGATGTGCTGATTTCATGGCCTGAATAACATAATTACGACGCCATTTTGGATATATAACCTCAATTTTATTTTCGTTTTCTTTATGCCTTATACCCATTTCGCCCAAATACGGATTAGCGCCTGGCCCGGGCTTGAAACTTCCAATCCCTTCAGATACAAAATCGCATTCACTGTAATTTCCAATTTCTCCGGCACCGGCTTCAAATAATGATTTTTCTATAGCTTCAACATGTGATTTTGGCGAAAAAAGTTGCAATTTTTCAAGTAAATCATTTTTTGGTTGCAAAATCGACCTATTCAACAACCCTAATTGATCAGCAATTTTGCTGTTGACACCTGTTATCATATTATCCAAATTAGTGTGACAGGCATAAATAGCAATGTCATTTTTAATAGCTTTGATAACAACTCGTTCCACATAACTATTTCCACTGAATTTCTTAATTCCTTTAAAAACTATTGGATGGTGTGCAATAATCAGATTGCAATTTTCTTGAATCGCTTCTTCTAAAATATCTTCTGTTATATCCAAAGAAACCAACACCCCTTTACATTCCCAATTTTTATTCCCGGTTATCAGTCCGACATTATCATAATCTTCTTGTAAAATTATTGGTGCTATTTTTTCCAGCAAAGTTGTAATCAATGAAATGGTCATAGTTGTTATGATATTTTTTTAGTTGTTACGCCTAAAGTAAATTGTGGGATAAACAAAAATAAGACATGTCTACCACCCAACAAGTATACGAAAACTACAGAAACAAATTACAACAGATTGCTGATGTAAAATACGCTGCTGCCGTATTGCAATGGGACCAGGAAACTTATCTTCCTGTGAAAGGGAATGAAGCCAGAGGCCGTCAGTTAGCCACCTTGACAGCAATTGCTCATCAAATGTTTACAGAAACAACTACAGAAAACTTGATTAATGAACTCATTTCAACATCAGATTTGACAGACCAACAAAGCAAAAACATCGAATTGAGCGCTTATGATTTTAATAAAAGTAAAAAGTTACCTTCCTCATTTGTTAGAAAAAGTTCAGAAGTAATTAACAAAAGTTTTCATGCCTGGATTGCAGCACGAAAGGAAAATGATTTTAAAATTTTTGAAAACCCATTACAAGATGTCATTGACATAAAAAAACAAGAAGCCGACTTGTTAGGTTATGAAGCCCATCCATACGACGCACTGATGAATGAATACGACAGAGGTCTTACCGTAAAAGAAACAGACCGTTTATTTGCTAAGCTCAGTCCGGCAATAACAGAAATCCTCGATCATATCAAACAATTCCCTCAACCCGACAATAGTTTTCTTCATCGTCATTTTGACAAAACAAAGCAATGGGATTTCGGATTGTATTTATTAAAAAACATGCATTTTGATTTTGAAGCCGGCAGACAAGATATTAGCGAACATCCATTCACAACCAACTTCAGCAGTAAAGATGTACGGGTTACTACCAGAATCGATGAAAATGATTTGGCCAATATGGTCTGGAGTTGCATACATGAAGGTGGTCACGCACTTTATGAGCAAGGCTTGCCTGATGAACAATACGGTTTGCCTTTAGGAGAATATTGTAGCTTAAGTATCCACGAAAGCCAGAGTAGAATTTGGGAAAATTGTATTGGAAGAGGCATTGAATTCTGGCAGCATCATTATCCAACATTGCAGTCTTATTTTCCCGATCAACTAAAAACTATTGATATAAGACAATTTTATCGCGGAATCAATACGGTTCAACCTTCTTTAATCAGAACAGAAGCCGATGAGCTCACCTACCACTTTCATGTCATGATTAGATATGAAATTGAAAAAAAGTTGATTGAAGGAAGTTTAAACGCAAAAGACATTCCAAGTGCATGGAATGAAATGTATCAAAAAAATTTAAACATCAAGGTACCAAACGATAAGCAAGGATGTTTACAAGACGTTCATTGGAGTCATGGCAGTTTTGGATACTTTCCTACTTACAGCATTGGCAGTTTGTATGCCGCGCAATTTTGGTCGAACATGAACGGTACTATACCTGACTTAAAAAAAGAAATCAGCTTAGGGAATAATATGTCTATTATCAACTGGTTACAAAAAAATATATTTAGTTTTGGACGTTACTATCACTCAAGTGAACTTTGTAAAATAGCTACAGGCGAGATATTAAATCCAAGCTATTTTATTCGATATGCAAAAGATAAATTTTACGATATTTATAAAAAATAACGCCATCAAATGCAAACAATAATCCTAAAAATGAAACATTTTTTCTTTTTTGCCATCATCATTTGTCTAGGATTAATATCCTGTAAAAAGACTGAAGAAGTATATGTTGCCAACGTTTTTGAGCAATATTTTGAACAAAATATATTAAACAAGAATTTCATTGTTAATTATGCCAAAGATCAAGGAACAGAAATAACTTCACAATTTGCAGGAGATACATTCATGTTATTTAAAAACACTTACTATGATGGACCAATGACTGCAAGAATAAACGGATCAACTTATACAGGCACCTGGTCGAGTAATACAGACTATGGCAAATTGGTCATTTCCATAACACAGCCAACCACGCCTTCCAGTTTGATTTTCATTAACAGAGAATGGAGATTTACTGAAAAAGCATTCCCTGTTATGAAACTTGCCCCTTGGGGAAGCAATGATTCCACTTCACTTTATATGGAACGATTATAATTTTTTTCTGAGTTTACACAATTTTTTTGCTTTTTATCTGTTTATATAGATTAAGTAGGAGTATATCCTGCTTAATCATAAAAACAAATGTCCAATCCTATGAACCTTATTAAATCGGCGAAAGCCTGGTTTGTGATGCTATTGTGCATGATTTCAAGCATTATTGGCCTTGCGCAACCAACAGCTAATTTCACATCAAATATCACTTCAGGATGTGGTCCATTAGTTGTATCCTTCATAGACAATTCAAGCGGCAATCCAACTTCGTGGAGCTGGAATTTTGGCGATCCAAGACAGTTAACTCCTATTACAGGTCAAAATCCAAGCTGGAGCTTTTTTAACCCCGGACAATATACCATTACATTAACGGTAAGCAATGCAAGCGGTACAAATACTACCGTAAGAACTGCATATATAAATGTTTATGCAAAACCAACCATTAATTTTTCGGCAACTCCCTTAAATGCTTGCCCTTCTTCTTTAGTA
>CANHLV010000051.1 GCA_947461495.1 Chitinophagaceae bacterium | reverse complement strand
ATCAGAAATCGAGTGATGTGGGCTACGAAATGGTCTTTTACTGACAATAGTTGCATGTTCTGGCATCTTACCGGCAACGCTGTGAATTTTTGTTGTTTCCAAAGCTTCATTCAGACTTAAGGGAGGTAATATTGTCGGCAATCGCTTTGCTAACATGGTTTTACCTGCTCCCGGCGGACCAATCAGTATAGCGTTATGTCCACCGGCAGCAGCTATTTCCAATGCTCTTTTTATATTTTGCTGGCCTTTCACATCACAAAAGTCAATATCATCATTTCCCTGAGCCATTAAAAATTCATTTTTTACATTTACAGTGGTAGGGTTGATGGTTTTTTTGCCACTGAAAAAATCTACAACATCATTAATGTGCGCAACTCCATAAACATTTAGTCCTTCCACCATCGCCGCTTCTTTTGCATTTGATGCAGGTACAATCAATCCTTCGAAATTTTCTTTTTTGGCTTGTATGGCAATAGGCAATGCGCCTTTTATGGGCTTGATAATGCCATCCAAACTTAATTCTCCCATGATTACATATTTCATAAGGATGTCAGTTTCGTTAAGCTGGCCAGTTGCCGCTAAGGTGCCAATGGCAATGGGTAAATCGAAAGCAGTTCCTGTTTTTTTGATGTCAGCAGGGGCAAGATTAACCAGTAATTTAGTCCTTGGCATGTAATAGTCATTGCTCTTCACCGCACTTTCCACCCTTTGCAAACTTTCCTTGATGGCATTATCAGGCAAGCCGACGATAAAGTAGTTCTTACCCTGATTGTTTACATCAACTTCAACGGTAATGGTGATTGCGTCCACTCCAAATACGGCACTGCCAAATGTTTTAATAAGCATCAGCAAATGTCAACATCATTGGAAAATAATCAAAAGTGAAAACAACAATATCTAAATAGAATATTCTTCCTAAATAAGGGTTAATAAACAATCAAATAATTGTGAAAGTAAATAAGCAGAGAAATAATGATGAACAGCTCTTCCAGCATCAAAATGAAAATCCTTCTATATTTTTAAAATGACCATTGAGTTTTATTTTCTTTTTCAGAGATGTTATTTCTTGAACTACGGGTAATAATTTAGTCAAATGTCTTTTTAAAAATTCCTGACGATGCAATTCGTTTTCATATTCCAGAAGTTGATATTCTTCTTCTATTGACATACCGATATGATGAGCCAAATCATAACTGCAAAGTTCGTCATCAGACTTCCCAAAATTTTTTGAGAGTTCAAGATCATTATGAATTGACCTTGCATATTGAATAATGTTTTTCATCATGGCAGCACTTCCATTGTTGTAATTCGGCTGATAGGTTACTATAGCACCGCTGTATAATTTCTCAGGTATTTCTTTGATCAATTCTAACATGTTGAAAATGCGGATGCCTCTAGTTTTCACATCCATCTTGCCATCTTCATATATTTTCGTGATGTCTTCAATTTCCATTAATGTTCCTTTGTCTTTAAGCTTGCCATCAATAACTGAAGGAATCCCAAAAGCTTTTTTTGTTTCAAAACAATCCTTAATCAATTGCTTGTATCTGGGTTCAAAGATGTGAAGATTTAATTGTTCTCCCGGATATGCAACAAGTGCCAATGGAAATATGGGAATGAAATTTGTCATGTTATTGATTAAAATCGGGTAATGTTTTTTTCAGCCAAAGAATTACGAATCAAAGAAACGACTTGCTTCACAGTAAATTTGTTTCCCTCTTTTGTCGCAAGTTTGTTGAAGTTGAAAATTGATTTTTTTATTTGATGACGTGAGCTGACAAAATCAAACAAGGCGCTTATAAAATAAAATCTGCCTGTAAATAACCTAATCATCAACTCTGGAATCAATTGCAGATACCACGAGAATAAATTGAATCCCTGCAGATGAATGGCATGCAGAAACATTTTATTTCTGTAATAAAATCGGTTGATGGTATTTTTTTTGTTTTTTGATTTTATGGTTACGGATAATTTGTGTCTGCAAACCGCATGATGTTCGTAATAGCATTTCCATCCAAGTCTCCAGGCACGTAAACTCAATTCAAAATCTTCTACATAAAAGGGAGCAAATATTTCATCGAAACCACCAAGTTTGATTAACTTTTCTTTGGATACAAATGCATTGGCTCCGGATAAGTACATTGAATAATATACTTCATTTGAATTTACAGCATGAGGAATAAAATTGCCATTGGTTTTTATTTTAGCACCATGAAAAACTGGATATTTGCCACCATCTTGAATCCTATCATCATCCCATCCGATAATTCTTCCCATGACACCAAAGCAATCATCATTGTCGAAATATTTGAGTTGATGAATGAAATAATCAGCATTCAATTTCACATCATTATTAAGCAATAAAATATGATCAAATGTTGCCGAAAAAATCCCTTTGTTAATGGTTGGTGAAAATCCTGAATTTATTTCATTTTGAATAATCTTTACACGAGGGAAATTATTTTTTAAAAAGCTTATACTCTCATCAGTTGAACAATCATCCACAACAATGATTTCATTGGGCAATCCAACAGTCAACAAGGCTTTTTCTGCACAAGGTAAAATCTCATTCAGCAGAGAAGTTCCATTATAATTGGGTATTACAACTGATATGCCTGTTGGTTTCAAAATACTGCTGATTTATAATTGCAAAATAACATGATTGCGATGATGTTAAACAAAAATGAGGAAGAGATTTTGATTTTTTGATACTATATTAGCGTTATGTGGTCAGAAATATCAAAAAAAATCAGTTCAGGTGATATTAAAACTTTGGCAAGGGCCATTTCATTAGTAGAAAATGAAGTTGAAGGTTTTGAAGATTTTCTTTTATCATTAGAGATTACATCAAATCCAAAAATAATTGGTATAACAGGTCCTCCGGGAGCGGGAAAAAGTACATTGACAGATGCGTTGATTGGATCATTGGTGAATGATGGAAAAAAAGTAGCTGTACTGTGTGTCGATCCGTCTTCTCCTTTCAATTTGGGGGCGTTGTTAGGAGATAGAATCAGAATGAGTGAGTGGTATGACAATCCTAATGTGTATATACGTTCTTTGGCATCACGCGGCTCTATGGGAGGTTTACATCCAAGAATAATGGAAATAGCGGATGTGATAAAAGCAGCAAATTATGATTATATCATTATTGAAACCGTGGGCGTGGGTCAGAGTGAAATAGAAATTGCAGGTCTTGCTGATGCTACTATTGTTGTGTTGGTACCTGAATCTGGCGATGAGATACAAACCATGAAGGCAGGATTGATGGAAATTGCAGATATATTTGTCGTAAACAAATCAGATCGGCCGGGAGCGGATTCTTTTGTTAATAATCTCAGACTTATGTTGGCTCCTGCCTTTCAACACAAAAAATTCGAAATCCCGATTGTAAAAACTTCTGCTTCAAATAAAGAAGGTATCGATGAATTGAAAGCAAAAATCATGATTTGCTTACAACAAGAACAACAGGAAAGAAAACTATTTTTGGCTGCAGAAAAAGCATATCAACTTATCAGAGCGCATCGAATGAAGGATATCGACAAGTCAGATTTGAAAGATAAAATTGCAGAGCAGGGTAATGAATTCAATTTATATGCATTTGTGAGATCATTCACTATTAAGTCTCCATTTTGAAACATAAGGTATAAATAGCTATCTATTTTTGAATGATTGAATAATCCACACAGGGAGTTTGAAGTAAGCTTTTATAATTTGATACACTGCATTAAAATGAAAACCATCAATTTTTATGGCATTAAATAATGCGTGAATGGGAAAAATCAAATTTCTTTGGTTAAAGCTGCTTCTTGAAACATGATATAGGTATTTAAAATTCGTTCGAACGAAAGGCTGGTGATATTTTTCTTTTGCCAAATTGAATTTGCTGTCTAATGACATAAACAAGCAATTTTTTAATGTAGAAAATGCGTGTTTTGATTCATGAATTTCAAGAATTTGATCTGTTGCCAATCCTGCTTTTTGATGATCATCGTACATCGAAGTATTCAGCATCATTTTAGTATTGATGATGATAATTTTGGGTAAAAGCTTTGCTGCGCTTGATGTACAGAGCCAGGAGATACCACTTGAGCAGCCAATAAATAAAGTACAATAATGAGTCAGGGCTGCATTTTCTCTAAAGCTCAACACACTTCCATCAATTATTTGATCAGTAGGCTGCTTGATCTGTTTATTGGAAGACAATATGAAAATAATTTCTTTATGGGCAGCTGTAATTTCTTCAGCCAATGCATAGGCAGATTCGGGATTTAGCGCAGATTTGAAACTATCTGGCCCACATTCTACTAAAACGACATGCTTGAATTTCTTGAGTTGGTGTTTTATAGCAAATTTTTCGACATTGCTGATTTCGTTTTCTGCTAGTGATAAAATCGGTTGCTGGTTGACGGTTATTTTATTAGGATAGTTTTTGTAAATGGATTGCCGTACTTCTCCATTAAGATGAATCACATTATTGTCGATAATCTGGATGTAAAATATTTCATCAAAATCACCATTGCTTTTTCTTTTTTCTGCTTGTTTTACAAATTGTCTCCATTCCTTAGTTGTTGTCATTGATTTTTCTGTCGGGATTTCCCAGATTTCATCAACAAAAGGATTGTGTAAAATTGCTTGTTTGCATTTTGAATTGATAGCCCAGGTCAGATGGCAACCCGGAAAATCAACTTCTTTAATTTGACGGGCGACTACGGTTCCATATAAGCAATCTCCATTGGAGTTTAAGAGTGCAAGCAAATTTTTTTTTGAAGCCATGTAGAAAAGAAAATTGATACATTAATTGCTGGATTTCCCCGATTCACTTTTCCACCATCTGTAAGCAATGACACCGATGATGGCAAATGGAGCAAGCATAAGATAGAGAATACCTGAATTTAAACCGGCAGCAGGCTTTTCCCCCAATTGCTGAGCAGTTTTGGTACACATTGAGCATTGTGCATGAGCAACAATTGCAAATGCAAAAAACAATAATGATAAACAGATTTTTTTTGACAGCATTTTCAAGTCACAAAGATAAATAAAAACAGCCCACCGTTTTAAAAGTGGGCTGACTTAATTTATTTGATAGTATGACCATTATGCTTCTTGTGCCATCGACTTGCTCGCTCTTTTTCTGTCATCTTCATTAAGAATATTCTTTCTCAATCTGATGCTTTTTGGCGTTACTTCAATACACTCGTCTTGTTGGATATACTCCATGCATTCTTCAAGTGTCATTAAGATTTTTGGAGCAGCACGACTGGCATCATCAGAACCACTCGCTCTGTGGTTGGTTAATTTTTTTGCTTCAGTGGCATTCACCACTAAATCACCCGGCTTAATATGTTCGGCAATGATTTGACCTGTATACACATCATCTCCTGGATCCACAAAGAATCTTCCTCTATCTTGTAATTTATCAATTGAATAAGCTGTAGTCTTCTCAGTTGTTTTAGATAACAATACACCATTGTTTCTTCCAGGAATAGCTCCTTTCCAAGGCTTGTAAGCATTGAAACGATGCGCCATTACGGCTTCTCCTGCGGTGTTGGTCAACATACTGCTTCTCAATCCAATCAACCCTCTTGAAGGAATGTCGAATTCTAAATGCTGCATTTCACCTTTGGTTTCCATGATCAGCATTTCACCTTTACGTTGGGTAACCATGTCGATTACGCGTCCGCTGAATTCTGTTGGTACATCCACTACCAAAATTTCAAAAGGCTCTGATTTTACACCATCAACATGCTTAACCAACACCTGTGGTTGACCCACTGTTAATTCAAAACCCTCTCTGCGCATGGTTTCTATCAAAATACCCAAATGTAAAATACCTCTTCCGAATACCAACATACTATCGGCACTATCGGTATCTTCTACACGAAGTGCAAGATTTTTTTCTGTTTCTTTAATAAGTCTGTCACGCAAGTGACGACTGGTAACAAACTTTCCTTCTTTGCCAAAAAACGGAGAATTATTGATACTAAACAACATGCTCATGGTTGGCTCATCAACACTAATTACCGGTAAAGCTTCCATTGTTTCTGGATCAGAAATGGTATCTCCGATGTTGAATTCTTCCAAACCTACAACTGCACAAATATCCCCGGCTTTAACTTCACTCACTTTTCTCTTGCCCATGCCTTCAAATACATGAAGCTCTTTGATACGCATTTTCTTATTTGAACCATCTGCTTGCATCAAAGCAATCAGCTGGTTTTCCTTTATCACACCTCTTGCTACTTTTCCTACTGCAATTCTTCCCAAAAATGAAGAATAATCCAATGAAGTGATTTGCATTTGTGAAGGACCTTCGTTAACCTTAGGCTCTGGTACATATTCCAAAATACCATCTAATAATGGATTGATATTGTCAATCTGAGTTAATGAATTATTGAACCAGCCATTTTTTCCTGAACCATAAAACGTTGGAAAATTCAATTGTTCCTCAGTTGCATCCAAATTGAAAAACAATTCGAAAACTGCGTCGTGAACTTCATCAGGACGACAATTAGGTTTATCCACTTTATTGATAACCACAATTGGTTTCAAATTCAATTGTAATGCTTTTTGCAACACAAAACGAGTTTGTGGCATTGGACCTTCAAAAGCATCCACCAATAATATTACACCATCAGCCATTTTCAATACACGCTCTACTTCACCACCGAAATCCGAGTGACCAGGAGTATCGATTACATTAATTTTTGTGTCTTTGTAAGTTACCGATGCATTTTTACTGAAAATGGTAATACCTCTTTCTCTTTCGAGGTCGTTACTGTCCATAATCAACTCTCCGGTATCCTGATTATCACGGAAAACCTTAGTTGCATGCAAAATTTTGTCCACCAATGTCGTTTTTCCATGATCAACGTGCGCAATGATGGCAATGTTTCTAATATTCATATAATTTTTTTTTGGATTTTGCTTCTAGCTGAAAGTGAGCGAATACGGCTTACAATTTATGGCTAACAGCAAAACCTGCTGTTTTTTGACGCGCAAAGGTAACACAATTTAACGGGTTGGCAAGGCCTTTTGGAGATTATTATTGCCTCACCAGGTAATAAATGGTTAATTTTATCCTCCAATTTTTATTATGTCTTTCAAACTATTTTCAGAATTTCCACCGGCAGGCGACCAGCCCGAAGCTATCAGGCAGTTGACTGAGAGTATTCTCGATGGAGAACGTTATCAAACATTATTGGGCGTAACGGGAAGTGGAAAGACATTTACCATGGCCAATGTGATTGAAAAATTACAACGTCCAACTTTGGTACTGACGCATAATAAAACCCTGGTGGCTCAACTTTATGGCGAATTCAAGCAGTTTTTTCCTGAAAATGCTGTCGGCTACTTCGTTTCTTACTACGATTATTACCAACCTGAGGCCTACATGCCTGTTACCAATACTTATATTGAAAAAGATTTGAGTATTAATGAAGAGCTCGATAAACTCAGATTGCAAGCTACTGCTCAATTGCTAAGTGGCAGAAGAGATATTGTAGTCGTTGCCAGTGTGAGTTGTATTTATGGTATGGGTAATCCAACAGATTATGAAAATGGAATCATCAGAATCCATCAAGGACAAGTGATTTCCCGACAAGGATTTTTACATGCCTTGGTAAATTCAACCTATCATAGAAGTCAGGGCGATTTTGAAAGAGGTTCTTTCAGGGTAAAAGGCGACACCATCGATATCAATTTACCTTATGTTGATTTTGGATATCGCGTTTGTTTTTTTGGTGATGAAATTGAAAGCATTGAAACACTTGAATTGAGTTCCGGAAAAAGAATAGGAGCTGTTGATCATGCCGCCATCTTTCCAGCCAATTTATATCTCGCACCCAAAGACATGATGGCGCAAGTGATTTCTGATATTCAAGATGAGTGTGCGGCACAAGTAAACTATTTTAAAAATTCTGGAAAGTACATAGAAGCACAAAGAATCAGCGAAAGAGTGAATTACGATTTGGAGATGATTCGCGAATTGGGTTATTGCTCAGGCATTGAAAATTATTCGCGTTTCTTCGATCGCCGTAAACCCGGTACCAGACCTTTCTGTTTGCTTGATTATTTTCCAAAAGATTTCATTACCATCATCGATGAAAGTCATCAAACCATTCCGCAAATCAGTGGCATGTATGGTGGCGACAGAAGCAGAAAGCTTGTACTCGTTGATTATGGATTTCGTTTGCCATCGGCCATGGATAACCGCCCGCAAAATTTCGGTGAGTTTGAAAATATAACTGGACAAACGATTTTTGTTTCGGCAACACCAGGAGAATATGAATTGCAAAAATGTGGTGGCGTGGTTGTTGAACAGGTTGTTCGTCCTACAGGTTTATTAGATCCGCCAATTCAAGTAAGACCAACATTAAATCAAATTGATGATTTGTTGGAAGAGATTGATAACAGAATTAATTCTGGAGATCGTGTTTTGGTAACCACGCTCACCAAGCGTATGGCTGAGGAATTACACAAATATCTGGAACGCATAAACGTAAAATCAAAATATATTCACAGCGATGTGGATACTTTGGAAAGAGTGGAGATTTTAAGAGAATTGAGATTGGGAACTATCGATGTACTCGTTGGTGTGAATTTATTAAGAGAAGGTTTGGATTTACCTGAGGTTTCTCTTGTAGCCATCATGGACGCTGATAAAGAAGGATTCTTGAGAAACGAAAGAAGTCTGACCCAAACTGCAGGTCGTGCGGCAAGAAATGAAAATGGCCTTGTAATATTTTATGCCGATAAAATTACAGGCTCCATGCAGAGAACGATTGATGAAACACAGCGCAGAAGAGAAAAACAAATTGCTCATAACATAGAGCATGGCATCACGCCAAAGACAGTTAAGAAAACTGTTGATCAAATAATGGCTCAAGGAAGTGTGTTAGATGTGAAAGGTTATGACCCTTCCAATCCTTATGCGTTGCAAACAGAAACTACT
>CANHLV010000050.1 GCA_947461495.1 Chitinophagaceae bacterium | reverse complement strand
GTACTCGGTAAATATATTTTCATACTCAGATTTGCCTTTGGCCCAAGTAGTAAACTCATTTTCAAACTGCTGCTTTTGTCCGTAAGTATTGAACTTTTTCAATTGTTTTGTTTCTCCGTCGAAGAATTTCCAATAGTTGGCAATACCTGCATAATCAGAAGCCAATTTCAATTTAACAGCAGGATCTTTAATCATTTGCTCATGCATGTATTTCAAACGCATGTCTCTCAATCCAACTAAAGAAGGGTTTTCAATGTCGTTTTTCAACTTAATACCATAGCTGGTTTCATAGCGATTGGTTCCGCCTGGATATCCGTAAATCATAGCGTAGTCGCCATCCTTAATGCCTTTAATACTTACAGGAAGGAATTTTTTAGGCTTTAAAGGAACATTTTCTTTACTATATTCTGTTGGCTTACCATCCTTAGAAGCATACACTCTGAAAATTGAAAAATCGCCAGTATGTCTAGGCCATTCCCAGTTGTCGGTATCGCCGCCAAATTTTCCAATGCTTTCTGGAGGCGTACCCACCAAGCGTATATCCTTATACGTTTTGTATACATACATGATGTATTGGTTGTCTTTAAACATGCTGTAAATTCTGCCAGACATGCCATTTTCTTTATCCGCAACTTTATCAGTAATACCTTTATATACTTCTTGTAATTTTTTTGTCCTTTCTTCCCAAGTCAATCCTTTCAATCCTGCTTCTACTTGAGCAGTAACATCTTCAATTCTATCTAAAAATTGAACCGTTAAATCTGATTGAATTTCCTGGTCTTTGTTGAAAGCATAAAATCCATCTCTCAAATAATTATGATCAACACTGCTTGCTTTAGTAATCGCATCATAACCGCAATGGTGATTGGTAAAAATCAATCCTTGATCGCTTACTATTTCACCTGTACAACCACGACCAAATATTATAATCGCATCTTTCAATGAAGATTTGTTGATAGAATACAACTGCTCTTTGGTGAGCTTCAAACCTCTTTTAACCATGTCGTTATAAACTTGTTTGCCCAACAACATGGGTAACCACATTCCTTCATCTGCTCTTGACGAAAGCATATTTACAATCAGCATGAGCGATAATAAAATCTTTTTCATTTTTGTTTTGTTTTGAATTTTTAATTTTCAGATAAAAGCAACAGACCTTATCCTTATTTTTTGAGATGACAAACCTACTTATTTTAACTGAATTATGTTCATTCAATTTAATGTGAGTTTTGTGTCTGCTCTGCCCAAGAAAATTTATATTTGCATACTTTTTTATAAAATTGACTTAATGGCAATTTTTGATATAAAATTACCGGCTACTATTGCGAGAGCACTGAATATTCCTGTTCGTGATGCCAGAAGGCAGCAAATCAGGGTATTGAGAAAGCTGTTACGTAAAGCAAGATTTACTCAATTTGGTCAAGAACATAAGTTTGACGAAATTTTATTGAGTAAACATCCAGGCAAAAAATTCCAACAATTGGTGCCCACTTATAATTATGATAAAATATATAAAGATTGGTGGCACAAAACTTTAGATGGTACTACAGATGTTTGCTGGCCAGGAGTAATTAAATATTTTGCATTGAGTAGTGGTACAAGCGAAGCCGCCAGCAAATACATCCCTATAACTAAAGAGCTCATCAGAAGCAATACTATTACTAGTTTCAAACAATTACTCAGCTTGGCCAAATATGAGAATGTTCCTAAAAGTGCCATCGGTAAAGGATGGCTCATGCTTGGCGGAAGTACACAACTTCAAAAAGGAGCTACCTATTTTGCAGGCGACCTAAGTGGTATTCAACAGAAAAACATTCCTTTTTGGTTTCAGGGGTTAGGATTATACAAACCCGGTAAAAAAATTGCCAAGGAAAAAGATTGGAGTAAAAAAATAGACGAAATAGTTGAGAGAGCTCCCACCTGGGATATTGGCTTCATCGTAGGCGTTCCGGCATGGCTACAATTGTGCATGGAAAAAATCATTGAAACTTACAAGCTTAAAACCATTCATGACATATGGCCTAATCTCGCTTTTTACGTTCATGGTGGTGTAGCCATGGAACCTTATAAAAAAGGATTTGAAAGATTATTCGAAAAACCGGTTACTTATATTGAAACCTATCTTGCCAGTGAAGGATTTCTAGCCTATCAAAGCAGACAAGATACAAGGGGTATGCAACTCGCTTTAAACAACAATATTTTCTTTGAGTTCGTTCCTTTTGATGATAATAATTTTGATTCAGAAGGCAATATTCTTGAAAATCATGAAGCTTTTATGATTCATGAAATAGAAGAAAATAAAGATTATGCCATTCTCATCAGTACTAATGCAGGTGCTTGGAGATATGCTATTGGAGATACTGTAAGACTTATAGACAAAGAAAAAAATGAAATTATCATTACCGGCAGGACAAAACATTTTTTAAGTTTGGTTGGCGAACATCTTAGCGTTGACAATATGAACCGAGCTATTGAAATGGCTTGCCAAGACTTGAATGTTTATATACCTGAATTCACAGTTTCAGGTATTCCTTACGGCAACTTCTTTGCTCATCAGTGGTATGTAGCCTCTGATGATAAAATCGATGAGAATTTGCTGGCTGAAACAATTGATCAGAAATTAAAATTACTCAACGACGATTATGAAGTGGAAAGAAAGCATGCATTGAAAGCAATTATGGTTAAAGCCTTACCTGAAAAAGCTTTCATGGATTTTATGACCAAGAAAGGAAAGATAGGTGGACAACACAAATTCCCAAGAGTTTTAAAAGGAAAAATGCTTACCGATTGGCAACATTTTTTAACTGAACAATCATATTTTTAAAACACCAACAATCTAATCCACATGACAGATGCCATCATCTCAGGTTTCCTTTTAGGCATGGCATTGGTGTTTTCTGTTGGGCCTGTTGTATTCACCATCATTAAATTAAGAATCAATTATGGAATTTCCAGTGCATTCTATTTCATCAGTGGAGTTTGGTTGAGTGATATCATCTGGGTAATCACAGCAAATATTTTTGGTGGATTGCTTGGAGAAATGATTGTTTATAAAAAAGAAATTGGCATCTGCGGTGGAATATTCTTGATGGGGTTAGGTTTGTTTTATTTGTTCTTTAAAAAATATCACACTAAAGAAGAAATGGACAATGGGGTAAAAATTGCCGGCACCACCCATGCGAAATTATTTATCACCGGGTTTTTGATCAACACACTCAATCCGGCAGTTATCGCTCTTTGGATTGCAGCATCAACTAAAGCTATCTCTAATTCTTTTGATGAAAGAGTTGTAATTTTTGCCATTTGTTTGGCATTAAATATGGGTGCAGATATCGCCAAAATCAATCTAGCAGGAAAGTTGAGGAATAAACTCACCAATAAAAATATCGGCATTATCAATAAAATCTCAGGACTTTTGTTTATTGCTTTCGGCTTAGCGTTACTGTTAGGCGCTGTATATCATTCAGCTTAAAACAATTAATCTTTGAAAAATATTTTTCACCTCATCTTGATTTTGTTTTCAGGCAGTATTAATGCACAGCATTCTGATTTTTTATTACTTAAAAAAAACAACAAGACAATCAAGTCTTTCTACTCAGGAGTCAACATTGAATTGATAACAAAATCGGGTGTTTATAAAAATGGCACCATAAATAAAATTCAAAATGATTCGATCTTTTTGCAAGAGTATTTAATAAGCAATAGCATGACAAGCATGGGCTTTTATGTTATTGATACTTTGGGCAGCTTTCATTACTGTTATCATTATAAAGACATACTTAGCATTATCAAAAAATCAAGAGCTAATTTCGATTGGACTGCCAGTGGTGCCACTTTACTTGGAGGCGGTATCCTATTGACCGTAGCAAGCGGTATCGTGTATCTTGCAGATAGTGATAAATTTAGTCCACAATTATTAATAGCAGGTGTCGGACTTGGTGTTATTGGTTACTTTATGAGTAAAATAAAACCCAAAAGCGTTGTAGTTGGAAAAAAAATTACCGATTGGAATATATCAAAATGCAATAACCATAATAATATTTTCCTATCTGATACTCAAAGAAAAAAAATTACCATGACAGAAAAAAAGAAAAGCAGTTTTTGGAAATTTATCAAAAAGTTGTTTCTCGTTTTATTTATTGGACAGTTTGTTTATTTGTTTTTTTGTAAATGGATAAACCCACCTTTGACCATTACGCAAGCAGTAAACGCCATTGAAGGAAATGGTTTACAAAGAGATTACATTGATTATGAGGAGATGGGACCCAATATAAAATTGGCGATAATGGCTTCTGAAGATCAATTATTTCCAGACCATGATGGATTTGATGTAAAAGCTATTAAAAAAGCGATGAAGTACAATGAAAAGCATCCCACCAAAACTCGTGGCGCCAGTACTATCAGTCAACAAACAGCAAAAAATGTTTTCTTATGGCAGCATGGTGGTTTTTTCAGAAAAGGGCTTGAAGTGTATTTCACTTTTATGATTGAAAAATTATGGAGCAAAGAAAGAATTCTAGAAACCTATTTAAATGTAGCAGAAATGGGTCGTGGTGTATTTGGGGTGCAGGCTGCTGCTAGAAAATATTTTCACAAAGACGCAGCCAAATTAACTAGAAAAGAAGCGGCTATGATTGCAGCCTGTTTACCAAATCCTAAAAAATTCACTGTTGTACCTTTAAGCAAGTACGTTAGTTATCGCTCCAACAGAATCATGAATCAAATGAATAATCTTGAGGGAGATCCAGATATCGATGCTTTATTGAAGTAACTTATCTATATTTAAAATTGCTTTTTGAAACCTACTTTCATAATCTCCGTTGATGCTTACCCAATTGCAATGCTGATGTACCATCAAATCTTTGTAATGATGAAATAATTTCGACCTTGTTTCCAAATCAGGATATTCTCTCAGTTCATCTTTTACCCAATCTATATCTGGCTCACAAAGCAAATAGCAATCGTATTTTCTTTCAACTATTTGATTCAAGATAAAGTTGTCGCACGTGTTGAATACAAACTCACTCCAAACTTTCATGACGTACATGTCGGTGTCGATGAGAAGGAGTTTATTGTTTGGGAGCCCCCTCAATCCCCCGAAGGGGGAAGTTGTTTGGCTTTTGGGAGCCCCCTCAATCCCCCAAAGGGGGAAGTTGTTTGGTGTTTGGTGTTGATTGTTTTTGGTTAATTGACGTAAGGCATTTTCTTCATTCTGTATTTGTCCTTTGGCGATAGTAAGTAAATCCTCCTGCGTATATGCGTTTCCGTTTTTTAAGAGAAATTCTCTGGCATATTCTTTTACCCAAATGGTATTGTAATGAGCAGCGAGTTTTTCACAGAGCATACTCTTACCGGTTGACTCAGGACCAATCACCACCACCTTGATAATACGCTCACTCATTTTTATTTTTGAATTTTCACTTTTTAATTTTCAATTTCCACTCGTTAAATCCGGAAACCGCCAACCCTAAAAATAAAATATACATCACAGTAAACAACATGAATCCCTTGTAGAAATTCAAGGGTATGGCAACAATATTTGAAGCAATCCATGCCATCCAGTTTTCCATTTTTCTTTTAGCCATCCACCACATGGAAATTACTGCCGTTGAGGAAACCAATGAATCTAACACTGGAGTGTTGCTATTGGTAATGCTGATCAGCATATAATAAATTAATCCCCAGAAAAAAATAAATATCCCTAAACCAATGAAAAGTTCTTTTTTATTACACCAACTGATAGGGAAAATTAATTGATCGTTTTTTTTCTGCACCCAATTGTACCAACCGTAAATGCTCATGAAAAAATAATAGATATTCAAGATAGCATCTGCATACAACGGTGGGTCTGAAATAAAATAGTAAATGTAAGAGGCTAGTAAGACACCAATGATGCCTGTTGGATACACCAGTACTTTATTTTTCTTAGCATACCAAACACTGACGATCTGCAATATTGTACTCAGCCATTCTTCCCAACGGGTTTGAATAACGTTTTCTGTGAATTGTTGCCAGATTGAAGTTATGCTCATGTTATACCTATTATAATTACTTTTTAGTTCTATTTTTTCTGGTATAATGCCGATATGACAGCTGTTTGGGGCAATTTCGTTGGACCATTACAGATGTCTAATTGGCATTATTGAAAGACTACAATTTAAAATAAAAAGCACTTCAATTGAAGTGCTTAACAAATAATCTGACTGAAATTTTCTTATTCTGCTTCTGCCACCACTTCTTTTACTTCAGGAATCATTCTCTTCATCATGCCCTCAATTCCTGCTTTCAAGGTTATCATTGAAGAAGGACAGCCGCTGCAGCTTCCTTGTAGCATCAAATTTACTTTTCCATCTTCAAAGCTTTTGAATTGTATCGCACCGCCATCCATTTCAACTGCAGGCTTCACGTAATTTTCTAGTAATTCTTTTATTCTTTTCACAATATCATTGTCATCGGCACTGATTTCATTGCTGCTTTCCATTTTAATTTTCACCACTTCATCTTCATTCACAACAGCCTTGCCTTCTTCAAGATATTCTTTAAGAAACTGCTTTACAGTTGGAATCATATCCTGCCAGTCTTCTGTTTCTGAAGATTTGGTTAAGGTTACAAAATTGCTGGCGATAAATACAGATTTGATAAAAGGGAAACTGAATAATTCCTGTGCTAGTGGAGAAGGCTTGGAACTGCTCTCATCAGGAAAATCAATGCTTTTGCCGGGATATAATAACTTATTAGCCACAAATTTCATGGTTTCTGGATTAGGTGTCATTTCTGTATAAATGCTGATCACCGGATTGCCTGTCTTTATCATAGTACTATGTTTATTGTAGGAACAAAATTAATTCAATCAAATGAGAGTGTATTTGCGAAAAAGGATATTTATTAGCCTCACCCCCAACCCCTCTCCAAAGGAGAGGGGAGCTAAGGCATTGTTCTCTGAAAGGCTATTCTAAATTTCAAAAAACTTTATTCATTCTTATATGACCAACAAAACACAATCAAAGTCCCCCTTTGGGGGATTTAGGAGGCTTCCACAATCCTCAACTTCGCATAATTCAACATGATTTTTTTCTCTCCATTCAAATCAAAGAGAATCGTTGCAATAGGATTATGACTGGCACCTTCGAGTTTCATGATTTCACCAAAACCAAATTTTTGATGTTCCACTTTATGGCCTTGTTGCAAAAGGCTTGTATCACTTGCAACGAAATTTTCTGAGGGTACATGTTCCTTGGGTTGGGCTCGCACTGGAGCGACAGTAAATGAAGTTTTAACAGGCGCCTGTTTTTCAGCAGGACTACTAAATCCTCTTCTCATTCTTTCATGTGCAGTTGACTGTGCCCATGAAGACGCGTTGTTCCTCGCAGCCCCACCTGCAAATGATTTGTCGATATATTTTTCATCAATCTCTTCTAAAAATCTGCTAGGTTCATTTTGCTGCAGCTGACCAAATCGATAGCGTGCATTCGCATACGTTAAAAACAATTTTGCTTTGGCGCGGGTAATGGCTACATAAAACAATCTTCTTTCTTCTTCAAGCTCTTCTCTCGTATTTATACTCATAGAGCCAGGGAACAAGGTTTCTTCCAAACCACCCACAAACACAACAGGAAACTCCAAACCTTTTGCAGCATGTATGGTCATTAACTTTACCGCATCTGCATTTTCTTTATCGTTATCCGTATCCGTTAGTAATGAAATTTGTTGAAGATAAGTACCGAGTCCTTTATCTCCCACTTCTCCATCCTCTTCGTTCATAGGGGTTTCAGTAAATTCTTTGATAGAGTTCAATAACTCTTGTACGTTCTCATATCTGGCAAGTCCTTCGGTTGTTTTATCGTTGAACAACTCTTTTACAAGTGTTGTGCTCTTTCCAACAATCACCCCTAAATCATAAGCATTCTTTTTACCTGTTTCACTTTGAAACATTTTAATCATCGTTACAAAAGCGTCTATGCTTTCTAGCGTGCCACTTTTGAAACCAAACATAGCTGCGTTGGTGAGTATATCCCATACGCTACAATCTTTTTCATTAGCTAGTAACACTAGTCTGTCAATAGATGTTTTTCCTATACCTCTTGCAGGATAATTGATGACTCTTTTCAATGCTTCTTCATCTCTGGGATTTACGATTAATCTGAGGTAAGCAATAAAATCCTTGATTTCTTTACGTTGGTAGAAACTCAAGCCTCCATAAATTTTATACACAATCCCCATTCTTCTCAATGACTCTTCATAACTACGACTCTGTGCGTTAGTACGATATAAAATTGCAAAATCTTGATTGAAGTAATGATTGCGCAATTTGAGTTCCTGTATAGAATCTGCCACAATCTTTCCTTCATCATTATCCGTCATGGTGCGGATTAATTTTATTTTCTCTCCCTCAACATTGTCAGTAAATAATTTCTTTTCAATCTGACCTTTATTATTACTGATGACTTCATTGGCAACATTGAGAATGTTTTTTGTGCTTCTATAATTCTGCTCAAGTTTCACAACTGTTATTTCATCATAATCTTTTTGAAACTGTAAAATATTTTCAATTGTAGCACCACGGAAACTATAAATACTTTGAGCATCATCACCCACTACACATACATTTTCGTGCATGGCGCCAAGTAGTTTTACAATTTCATATTGCACCACATTGGTATCCTGGTACTCATCAATCATGATGTATTTAAACTTATGCTGAAACTTACTCAAACACTCAGGAAAAGAGCTCAATAGTGTATACATGTTAAACAACAAATCATCGAAATCCATAGCGCCATTTTTAAAACAACGAGCAGCATATGATTTGTAAATCGCACCTATTTCAGGGCGATTAGCCTTGTAATCTTCTTGTTGTAAATGATAATCATTCGCATATTCATCAGGACCGACCAAAGCATTTTTAGCTTTAGAAATTCTACCTAAAACAATATTGGGTTTGTAATGTTTTTCATCCAAATTCATTTCACGC
>CANHLV010000049.1 GCA_947461495.1 Chitinophagaceae bacterium | reverse complement strand
CTGTAGTTGCAAAAGGTCAAGCAAGGATCAGAGTTCAACTTAGTGCAGCACATGAACAACAGCATTTGGATAAAGCTATTGAAGCTTTTACTAAAATTGGGAAAGAATTAGGAATCTTGAAATAAAATATCTTAACAATGATGGTTATTTTGTTGCATTGTCAAACCCTATAAAATATCAATTATGAAAAAGATTATCAATTTATTAGTCATGTTATTTGTTTTAACAACATTAATAAGTTCTTGTATCGATAGTAAAAACAACAAACTTATTATTGGTCAATGGAAGGGAGCTTCCTGGCTTGAAAATGGAATACCTAATGCTAGTAAATCAGAAAACACATCATTCGTTTTTGATGAAAAAGAACATTACATTTTTACTCATAACGGAACCTCCAAAAAAGGCACATACAAAGTTGAAAACAATCTCTTATTCACCACCGAAGAAGGCATGCAGGAAATAATGGTAAATATAACAAAGCTCACTGCCGACAGTTTAGTATTTGATATGAACAATGGAGGTACACCTGAAAAATTGATACTGCTAAAAGAAAAATAATTGCAATAAACTTTCATATACCATGCTTAATAAGAAGCCTGTAAATTTTGAAGAATATTTAGCTGATTATCCTGCAACTGTAATACAACAGTTAACAGAATTAAGACAATTAATTCAACTAACAAATTCCAAAGCTGAAGAATGCATCAGCTATGGAATGCCGGCATTCAAATACAAAGGAAAACCGCTGGTCTATTTTGCAGCATTTAAAAATCATATAGGCTTCTACCCTACTGCAGCTGGCATTAAGGCTGTTGAAACTGAGTTAAGTAAATTCAAATATTCTAAAGGAGCCATTCAATTCCCAATCGACAAAAAAATTCCAGTTACACTCATCAAAAAGATTGTAAAAATAAGGACTGCACAAATTGAGGCCCCCTCAATCCCCCAAAGGGGGAAGTTGAATTAGCGCTAGTCTAACGAAATGGCGCCGGTCTCCTGACCGGTGTCTATGAAAGCTCTCGGACTTAGTCCGTATTATACATCCACTCCCAACATTTTCTTAAATCTTTCCCAACAAACTACCCTTAACTTTTTATTAGAAATCTAAAAGATATTTTCAAAATTCTATTTTCAAAATAGCGCTGGTCTCTCGACTAGTGTTGACTTGTTGTTGTTGAATTTTTTAACCAACTAAATTTTTCTGTTATGCAAAACCCACATCCTGCAAGCATTGGCATGGCCATTCCATTCCCGGTAAATTTCATTTCACTCAGAAAAAAAACAATCCTAACCATTTCATTTTTATTTCTGATTTTCATGTACACCTTTGGTCAAGGACAAAAATTAATTAAAACTGTTTATTTCGAATACGACAATTACAAACTAGATGATGAGGAAAAAAACAAGATTGACAGCCTTTTACTCGATTACAAAATTACAGCCATCAACATAAAAGGTCATTGCGACAAAAACGGAAACAATGGCTACAATGATAACCTCTCTCTTAAACGAGTTAATGCTGTAAAAGATTATTTATTATCCAGAGAAATCAATGATAGTATTATTCATATCGATGCTTTAGGAAAAAGAAAACCTGTGAATAAAAACAGAAATGAAGATGAAATGGCGCTTAACAGAAGAGTTGAAATGGAAGTCAATTGTACTTACAATAGGCAAACAGTCATTATGATACAAGGTAGAGTTGTAAACGAACATAACAAGCCTTTAATTGCTGAAGTTTCGCTCAACGACAATGAAGGCAATGAAGTCAAAACAACTCATTCTGATGCGAATGGTAATTATGTATTTAATGCACAAGTAATTGTAAATAAACCTTACAGCCTCACTTATTATAATGAACATAATTTCTTGTCCTCGCAACCAATTCTCGTGAGTGAAAAAACAAGGACTTTTAGAAATCTTACTACAGTACTACCTGAATTGAAAAAAGGAAAAAAATACGTGTTTAAAAACATGAATTTCTTTGGCAACGTTGCTACAATGATACCTGCATCAAAACCATCGATGGAGGCATTATTGAAATTGATGAGAAAAAATAAAAGACTCACTATCCAAATCGAAGGTCATGTTAATTATCCTGTTTATCAGGAGATGACAGATGAAATGGGAAAATTCAATCAATGGCTTTCGGATGAAAGAGCAAAAATGGTTTACGAATATTTAGTAAAAAATGGAATTGAAGAAAACAGACTCTCCAAAATTGGCTATGGTGCAAAATACATGTTGTATCCTAATGCGGTCAGTGATGAATTGATGGAAAAAAACAGAAGAGTTGAAATTAATGTGGTTGATTACTAATTGCAAGAAGCAAGTTTTTTTTCATGATTAAAGATGTAATTTTATTAAAATGATTCTATGATAAAATTACATCTTGCTTTTTTCGCAATCATCATTTCGACAATCGCTTCAGCGCAATTCACACAGACTACACCTCCTGTCGCTCCAGTTAAAATCCATTGGAGAAGCATTCACAACGACAGCGTTGCCGACCCCTATTTTTGGATGTATGACTATTTTGGAAAAGGTCCTGACAGCAATCTTGTTGTAGAAAATCTGAAAGCAGAAAATAATTATCTCGAAAAAGTAATGAGCAACACTTCATATTTTCAGAACCAGCTTTTCAACGAAATGAAATCTAGAATAAAAGAAAAAGATGAAGATGTGCCTGTTTTTAATAATGGATATTATTATTACCATCGTACCGAACCCGGAAATCAATATTTTAAATACTGCAGAAAAAAAGGAAGCCTTCAAGCCAAAGAAGAAATCTTACTGGATGTAGATCAAATGGCCATCGGACACCCTTATTATAAAGTAACCGGCATGGAAGTTAGTGAAGACAATCGTTTGCTCGCTTTTGCAGTTGATGAACTCAGCAGATTACAATATTCCATTTATGTAAAAGACCTTTCAACAGGAAAAATATTAAATGACAAAGTTGAAGGTACACAAGGCGATCCTTGCTGGGCAAATAACAACAAAACAATTTTCTATACGGCCAACAATCAAGTCACTTTGCTGAGTGAAAAAATCAAAAGGCATCACTTGGGCGAACCTCAAGAAAAAGACGATGTAGTTTATGATGAAAAAGATAACAGCAATTATATTTCGGTTTATAAAAGCAAAAACAACCAATTTATCTTCATCAAATCTGAAGGTACTTTATCCACAGAAATGCATTTCATCAAAGCCGACAAGCCCAATGAAAATTTCAAATGCTTTCAACCTCGAATGAAAAATGTGTTGTATAATGTTTCTTGTATTGAAAATAAATTTCTGATACTGACCAATAAAGATGGTGCCAAAAATTTCAAAATCATGGAATGTGGTTTGAAGAAAACTACATCCGATAATTGGGTAGATTATTTGCCTCATAATGAAAATGTATTGATTGAAAATATTGAAGAATTTAATAACTACATTATTCTTCAAGAAAGAGAAAATGGCTTTGAACAATTGATTGTGAAAAGCTTAATTGATAATTCAATATTTAAAGTGGTTAATGATGAAAATGATTGTTCGCTGTCTCTTTTGAGTTCTCCTGATTTCAATGGCAAAACATTCAGATATAATTTCAGCTCATTAAAATCACCAAATACTGTTTATGAATTAGATATGGTTTCTCATAAAAAATTGGTTTTAAAAAAACAACAAGTGCTAGGAGCCTACAACCCTGCTGATTATACCACAGAAAGAATCATGGTAACGGCAAGAGATGGTTCCAAAGTACCAGTTTCTATTATTTATAAAAATGGATTCAATAAAGATGGCAATTCACCTCTATTGCTTTACGGTTATGGCAGTTATGGTTATTCCACAGAAGCCAGTTTTTCTAGTTCAAGATTGAGTTTACTCAATAGAGGTTTTTGTTTCGCGATCGCACATATCAGAGGCGGGCAAGAAATGGGGCGAGCCTGGTATGAAGACGGTAGATTGCTGAAAAAGAAAAATAGTTTTTACGATTTCATCGATTGTGCTGAGTATTTAATAAAAGAAAAATATACAAGTTCAAAACATCTTTATGCCATGGGCAGAAGTGCCGGTGGCTTATTGATGGGCGCTGTAACTACCATGGCGCCTGATCTTTGGAACGGTATCATTGCTGAGGTTCCTTTTGTGGATGTAATCAATACCATGCTGGATGAAAATATTCCTTTAACAACTAATGAATTCGATGAATGGGGTAATCCCAAAAACAAGGAATATTACGACTATATGAATAGTTACAATCCTTATGAAAACATAAGGGCTACTCACTATCCCAACATACTTGTTTCAACAGGATTACACGATAGTCAGGTGCAATATTTTGAACCTCAGAAATGGGTGGCAAAATTGAGAGCAACAAAAAAAGATAATCACTTGCTGCTTCTACATACAAACATGAATTTCGGACATGGTGGCGCCAGTGGCAGATTTGATTATTTAAAAGATGTGGCCTTAAATTATACATTCCTCTTAACTTTGGAAGGTATCAACAAATAAATCTTGTCTTCCATTTCAAAAACAGTTTGGATTTTATCTATAATCAGTTTATGTACAGATGCTGCCAGCGAAATGTTGTACCCAGTCATGCCGGTGTATTTAAAATCAATTGGCTTTTCAATTGTTTTCATAGGCTTACTGGAAGGCATAGCCGAAGCAACAGCCGGATTAAGTAAAGGTTATTTTGGGAAATTATCTGATGTAACCGGAAAGAGAGTTCCTTTTGTACAGCTAGGATATACACTCAGCGCGATTTCCAAACCTATGCTGGCATTTTTCATTACTCCTTTATGGATCTTTTTCTCAAGAACTATCGATCGATTAGGAAAAGGAATCAGAACAGGAGCAAGAGATGCTTTATTGTCTGATGAAGCCACACCTGCAACCAAAGGAAAGATATTCGGCTTTCATCGTTCTATGGATACATTAGGTGCGGTGATTGGACCCGCATTTGCTTTGGTGTATTTATATTATAACCCCAGTCATTATAAAAGTCTTTTTCTGATTGCATTTATTCCGGGAGTATTGGCGATTGTAGCAACCCTGTTTTTAAAACAAAAAACAATTCAAGCGAAGCCATCAAAAACTAAAGTCGGCTTCTTTTCATTTCTTACTTACTGGAAACAAAGCGATGTTCGATATCGTAAATTATTAATCGGATTACTCACATTTGCTTTATTCAACAGCTCCGATGTTTTTTTATTATTAAAAGTAAAAGAAGCCGGTATAAATGACACGTATGTAATTGGTATTTATATTTTTTACAACCTCATCTATTCATTGTCTGCATTTCCGATGGGCATCCTCGCTGATAAGTTGGGGATGAAAAAGATTTTTATTACAGGTTTATTTATATTCATTATTGTTTATGCAGGAATGGGCATTACAACTGAATTATGGTGGTTTGTACTCCTGTTTTTGTTATATGGTATTTATGCTGCAGCCACAGAAGGAATTGCTAAAGCCTGGATCAGTAATATTGCCGATAAAAAAGATACGGCTACAGCGATTGGAACCTTTGCAGGACTACAAAGCATATGCAGTTTATTTGCCAGTACAATAGCTGGTGTAATCTGGTTTCAGTTGGGATCATTGTATTTATTTATAATTGCTGCTACAGTTTCATTTTTAGTTTTTGTATACTTTTTATTGTGGAAATAATATTATTACTAATTCATTATTCAGCTGTTTAAGGTTATTTTTGCGTTTTAAAGAGGTCATCTAATTATGATAAAAAAAATTTACTTCTTAACATTACTTGTGTTATTTAGTTTCTGTATTTCATTTTCCCAGCAAGTCGCTTTGAATTGGATGAAGCATATTGGATTAGCAGGCTACTCATTTGATGGCGTTTCACTAGTAATTGACTCGAATAAATCCGTTATTGTAGCTGGTCATTTCAGAGGTACCCCTGATTTTGATGCAGGACCTGGTATTTTTAATTTGACTTCAAATGGAGATCAGGATTTGTTCATCATGGAATATGACAGTTCTGGCAATTTTCATTGGGCAAAACATATTGGCGGTTTACAAGGTGATCAAGTCAGAAAAATGAAATTTGATAATAAAGGAAACATCGTAATTCTTGGAATGTATCAAGGAACAGTGGATATGGATCCTGGGCCGGGCACAGTTAATGTAACTTCACTTGGTTCTGATGCTTTTGTTATAAAGCTTGATAATAATGGTAATTATATTTGGTCGAAACAATGGCAGGTTTATTCTATCAACACTTTGGAAATTGATGTTAACAACAACATCTTACTGGGTGGCGATTTTGGCGGGCCTGCAGATTTCGATCCAGGACCTGGTGTTTATACCATGACGGGTGGAAACATCTACAACGATTTTTTCATTTTTAAAATTGATGAAAACGGTAATTTCAAATGGGCCAAACAAATGCCCAATCAAAATACCGCATCCATGCAGGAACTCACCATGGAATCAGATTCGAAAGGTGCTATTTATTTGGGTGGAAATTTTACTCAGTCTGTTGATTTCGATCCAAGTGTAGGAACTGCAGTTTTGTCATCAAATGGAGACAATGATGGAGTTGTTGTGAAGCTCGACAGCAATGGTCTTTTTTCATGGGTTAAACAATTCGGTGGTGCTGCGACAGATAAAGTATGGAGTATCGAAATCGACAATGCTGACAATATATTACTAACGGGACAGTATAATGGCACGGTAGATTTCGACCCAGGTACAGCCGTTTTTAACCTTACCAATGCTTCAAACAGAGGTTGTTTTATCGTAAAACTTAACAATGCCGGTAATTTAATTTTCGCTAAAACATTTTCAGGCGAGGCCTTTGGAGAATGTATCACTTTTGATGCTGGCAACAACATTTATATTTCAGGTGGATTTTATAATACAGTAGATTTTGATCCCGGTCAGGCTATTCATTCACTTACAGAAGGGAATATTTTCATCACTAAATTAAGTGAAGCCGGTGATTATGTTTGGGCTTCACAATTTCAAAATGCAATTCTCGGATCTTATGAAAGTATTTATGTTACCATTCAAGTTGATGTATTAAAAAATATATACTACACAGGTGATTTCCCCTTTGCTGTAGACTTCGATCCAGGACCACTGACGAACATTGTAACTCCATACGGCTTCGTAGATGTTGCCCTTGTAAAATTAACAGGAGGCTGCAGGACACCATACACAAATATTACTACAACAGCTTGCGGTAGTTATACACTGAATGGCAACACTTACACAAATTCCGGTGTTTATTATCAAAATCTGATCAGTACTGGCGGATGTGATAGCACTTTGGTAATTGATTTGACTATTACAAAAATTCTTACCCCTCAAAATGTTAGTGCTTGTGGTGAATATTTTTTTAATGGAAATCTAATTTCATCAAGTGGCGTTTATTATGATACTTTAACGGCAGCCGGCGGTTGTGACAGTATCGTTGAATTAACACTTAATATTTTTCCAAAACCCAGCCCGCAATTAGGAAAAGATACTTCGATATGTAATGGTCAACTCTTGTCATTAAATCCGGGGAATTTCAACAATTATGTATGGAACGATGGAACATCAGGCAATGTATTTGGTATTACGGCACCAGGGGTTTACTGGGTTGATGTAACAGATAACAATAGTTGTGTTTCTAGAGATTCAATTACGGTATCCTCGGGCATCAATTGCAATAATGGAATTTGTGCCCTGACGACAGAAACTAAACTATTTCCAAACCCATTTGGAAGTCGTTTAATAATTAATAAGAACATAACCAACTGCGTTATCAAAATGAATCTGTATAATTCAATTGGTCAACTAATAATAAAAGACTACGTCTTAATTGATGGAGTCAATGACATTGATTTCAGCAAGTTTTCTTCAGGTGTTTATTTTTACAAATTCCATTCAAGTAATCAAATACTTCAAACAGGAAAATTGGTTAAAATGAATTATTAAGTTAAAGAAAGCATACTAGAAAGAGAGGTATAAATTTTACAATTTTAACGGCAAATATTTAAAATATGAAAAGGTCATTTTGGTTACAGCATGTATTAATTTTATCAGTTTTGATTGTATTGCATTCATGCAATGAAGAACAGAACAATCAATCCAAAAACTTGTCAAACAATTCAGACACAACAGTTCAATTAATTGACAAGCCAATAATTGACAAGGTGCTTACAGAAAAAGAGCAACAATTATTGACTCCTGAAATGGTCATTCAGAGTTTCAAGGATGGAAATGATAATTTTATCAATAACAATCTGACAAAAAGAGACCACTCTTCTTTAGTTGTAGATGCTGCTTACGGGCAACATCCAAAAGCTATGGTATTATCTTGCATAGATAGTCGTGTACCAGTAGAAGATGTTTTCAATAAGGGAATAGGTGATATTTTTGTAGGAAGGGTAGCTGGAAACATTGTGAATGAAGACTTGCTTGGCAGTATGGAATATGCTTGCAAAGTTGCTGGGGCCAAAGTAATCTTTGTAATGGGTCATGGTTCATGTGGAGCCGTAAAATCTGCCATTGATGATGTAAAAGTTGGAAACATAACTGCTTTACTAAGCAAAATCAGACCTGCTGTAACATTGGCTGAAGATTATACAGGTGAAAAGAAATCTAAAAATTATGATTATGTGGATTATGTGGCAAAAAGAAACATCTCCAATACAATAGAAACTATTAGAAAAAAAAGTAGTATTCTTAAAGAATTGGAAGACAAAAAAGAAATAAAAATTATCGGTACATTTTACAATATAAAAAATGGAAAAGTGGAGTTTTTATAACCCAAAAATGTAGCATGAACAAAACCATTTGGATTTTTGCATCCCTACTTGCAGGTGCATTACTTCCATTACAAGCTAGCATAAATGCTAAATTGGGAAAAGCCGGAAGCAGTGCGATACATGCTTCGATGATTTCTTTCCTCATTGGTGCAGCAACTGTCTCAATTTATATTTTATTGACAAAGCAATCGGTTTCCTGGACAGGCATCAAATCAGCTCCTGCCTATGCATGGTTAGGAGGATT
>CANHLV010000048.1 GCA_947461495.1 Chitinophagaceae bacterium | reverse complement strand
ATAGCCTTTTTTATTGATAGTTAATTTTATTAAGGAATATTTGAACTTATCAAACTAGTTGATGTGTTGTTGTTGATTATATTTTGTATTGTGCCTAGCAAATTAATATCAATTTGTAGTAAAAAGTCTCTTTTCACTAAACCTTGATGTGGAGCATAGTAAGCATTTATATCCTGAATGATAGGTTCAATTGAAATGGGCACTGGCAAGTTGCTGCTAATTGTAGGGTTGATAATTTCTGTTCTAACTTGTATAGCATGATTGTAAGTATTGTTAGCGACAGTAATCGTTGCGCCTGTATCTACAACTGTATATTTAAGCGTAGCATTAAAATTAAGTGTAATGCCACTTTGATTTTGAGAAACTTCAAGTGGTTGTTCCCAGCTTGCACCAACTCCTGCATTATTAACTAAATATTTCAATTCTAGTGGAGGTAACTGAGCTGAAAGGCTGGTGTATTGATAATAATCATTGACAGAAATGTTATAATATTCAGAACTTAAACCACTGGTGTCTAGTCTGTTGAAAATACGATATACTCTTGAGTTTACAGTTGTGTCTGTACCAGTTGCTGTTAAAGTATAGGTAGTAGAAGTGGTATCGGTGTTGTTGAAAGTTTCGTAATTCCAAACTGAGCCTGAATCCATTGTCATGTAGGAGGTTCCTGGATCCTGAATAGTAGGTGTTGTTTTCTTACAAGAAACGGCTGCCAAAACGATTAAAGAGCAACCGAAAAGTAGTTTTTTCATATTTTTTTTGTTTTTAGGATGTAATATTAGTAAAAAATATTCAGATATTGAATTATTTCACTTATCTTTGCGCTCCCAAATTTATGGCCAAGCAAGCATTAATAAAACAAGACGGAACAATTATAGAGGCATTGAGTAATGCAATGTTCAAGGTAAAACTTGAAAATGGACATGAAATTTTGGCAACAATTTCTGGTAAAATGAGAATGCATTATATCAGAATTTTGCCTGGCGATAAAGTAGGTGTGGAGATGAGTCCATACGATTTGACAAGAGGACGAATTATATTCAGATACAAGTAAAACGCTGGTAACAGTAATTATCAAATAGATAAAAATTAAAAAAATGAAGGTAAGAGCTTCAATCAAAAAACGCAGTGCAGATTGCAAAATCGTGAGAAGAAAAGGACGTTTGTATGTAATCAACAAAAAGAATCCACGCTTTAAACAAAAGCAAGGGTAATCAAATTATTTTTAAAACAAAATTGAACAAAGCATATGGCTCGTATTGCTGGTATTGATTTACCAAAAAACAAAAGAGGAGAAATCGGTCTTACTTATATCTATGGTATTGGCCGTTCAACTGCAAAATACATTTTGACCAAGTCTGGTATTGACTTGAATAAAAAAGTGAATCAGTGGAATGATGATGAACAAACTGCTATTCGTAATGTCATCAACAGTGAGTTCAAAACAGAAGGTGCATTGCGTAGTGAAACACAAATGAATATTAAGCGTTTGCTTGATATCGCTTGTTACCGTGGATTACGTCATCGTAAAGGGTTGCCTTTACGTGGTCAGCGTACTCGTACTAATAGTCGTACCAGAAAAGGTAAGCGTAAGACGGTTGCGGGTAAGAAAAAAGTAACTAAGTAATATTTGTTGTCGCAAATATCGTGTTTCCGACAATTATATTTATATAGACTTATCATTTCTGAATCAGCGCCGGATAGCTTATTAAGTCGGCAGGAGGGCTGGTTCGGCTTCGAGCAATCGAAGAAATTTTATTAAGATCACCTTTATTAATTAAAAATGGCAAAAGCACAAGGACAAAAAGGACAAAGCGCAAAAGCAGCAGCTAAAAAGCGCATTGTAAAAGTTGATAGTTACGGAGATGCTCACATTGTAGCTACATTCAACAACATTATCATTAGTTTAACCAACAAAAGTGGCCAGGTTATTTCTTGGTCATCTGCCGGTAAAATGGGTTTCAAAGGAAGTAAGAAAAATACTCCATATGCAGCTCAGATGGCTGGAGCAGATGCTGCTAAAACTGCAATTGACGCTGGTTTGAAGAGAGTTGACGTTTACGTAAAAGGACCTGGAAGTGGTCGTGAAGGTGCTATTCGTTCTTTATCACAAAGCGGATTGGAAGTGTCTATGATCAAAGACGTAACACCTTTACCACACAATGGTTGTCGTCCACCTAAAAAGAGAAGAGTTTAATCAATAATATTTATTAACGGGTGTATCATTAATTTTAAATGACCTTTACAATGATACATCGACACTAAAAGGTCTTCATTACAACTATGGCACGTTATACAGGCCCCAAAACCAAAATCTCTCGTCGTTTCGGTGAACCTATCACCGGTAATGGCAAATGGCTGACAAAAAACAGCAACCCTCCAGGACAACACGGAGCAAGCAAAAAACGTAAAACACTCAGTGAATACGGTGTACAGCTAAAAGAAAAACAAAAAGCGAAATATACCTACGGTTTGCTTGAAAAGCAATTCCGCAGAACATTTGAAGAAGCTGCTCGTAGAAAAGGCGTTACCGGTGAGAATCTGATAAAATTATTGGAAGCTCGTTTGGATAATACCATTTTCAGAATGGGTATCGCACCAAGTCGCCAAGCTGCTCGTCAAATGGTAAGCCACAAGCATATCACAGTTAATGGAGAAATAGTAAATATTCCTTCATATAGTTGTATGCCTGGGGATGTTATTAGCTTGAAAAATAAAAGTGCAGCTAATAAATCTATTGCTGATAATGTTAGAGGAAAGAATCCTAAATTCAGCTGGTTGGATTGGAGTGAAAGCGAATTAAAAGGTACTTTTATTGCTTATCCAGAAAGAGAAAGCGTTCCTGAAAATATTAAGGAACAATTAATCGTGGAATTATACAGTAAATAATCCTGATCCTAATCACCAAAATCAAAACCGGAATTCCGGAATTATCAAATCAATCAAAACAACAAAATACAAATGGCTATTTTTAATTTTGTTAAACCAGATAAAATTGTTCTTCAAAAAGCTAATGATTTTGAAGCTCAATTCGAATTTCGCCCTCTTGAACCAGGATATGGCGTAACTATAGGTAATGCTCTTCGTAGGGTTTTACTTAACTCACTTGAAGGTTATGCTATCATTGGTATCAATATTGCCGGCGCCGATCATGAGTTCGCTACATTGAAAGGAATCACTGAAGATGTAACAGAAATCATCCTTAATTTGAAACAAGTACGTTTCAAATCAAAAGTTGAAAATGATGTAAATACAGAAAAAGTAACATTGTCTATCAAAAATAAAACAGAATTCACTGCTGGAATGATTGCAGAAGCTTCTCCTGCTTTTGAAGTGATGAATCCTGATTTACTTATTTGTACGCTAGACAACAGTGCTAAATTTGATATTGAAATCACTATCGGCAGAGGTCGTGGATATGTACCTGCAGAAGATCAAAAAGAAAAAAGCTCTCATTTTGGTTACATCCCTGTAGATGCTATTTTTACCCCGATCAAAAATGTAAAATACCTTATTGAAAATACCAGAGTTGAACAACGTACTGATTTTGAAAAATTAATCATGGACGTTATCACTGATGGTACAATTCATCCTGAAGAAGCGGTTAAACAAGCTAGCCGTATTTTGATTCAGCATTTGATGATCATCACCGACGAAAATATCACTTTTGATACAAAAGAAGATAAGAAAGAAGATTTAGTGGATGAACAAACTTTGCAATTGCGTAAAATGTTGAAGACTCCATTGGAAGATCTAGATCTTTCTGTACGTGCCTTCAATTGCTTGAAAGCAGCTAAAATCAACTCATTGAGCGAATTGGTTCAATACGAACAAGAAGACTTGATGAAATTCAGAAACTTCGGTCAAAAATCTTTAAGTGAAATCGATCAAGTGTTACACGAAAGAGGATTGAGCTTTGGAATGGATTTGAGCAAGCTTAAATTGGATGATGAGTAATTCAATTTGATGATCTGATAATTTGATGATGTATCAATTTATAAGTCTGGATTTTGAATTTTCACTTTTGAATTTTTAATTTATTTCAATTCACACTCTGTAATTCCTGACACGGTACAGGGTATAAAACAACAAGTCATGCGTCACGGAAACAAAAACAACAACCTCAGCAGAACAGCTTCTCACAGAAGATCGCTGATGATGAACTTAGGTTGTCAGTTGATTACTCACAAGAGAATCACTACCACATTAGCTAAAGCAAAAGCTTTGCGTACTTACATTGAGCCATTGATTACTAAAACCAAAGCTACAGAAAGCAAAGAAGTAATCATGCACAATCATCGTATCGTATTCAGCTACTTAAATGATAAACAAGCTGTAAAAGAATTATTCACTGTTGTAGCTCCAAAAGTTGCTGATCGTCCAGGTGGTTATACTCGTATCATCAAGTTGGGTGCTCGTACTGGTGATAATGCTGAAATCGCTATGATTGAATTGGTAGACTTTAATGAAATCTACGGTAAAGGTATTTCTGCTGCTACTGAAGAAGTTGCAGTTAAGAAAACACGTCGTTCAGGTGGTAAAAAGAAAGCAACTACTGAAGAAGGAACTGAAGAAACATCTTCTGAATCAGCTGCTGACGAAAGTACCGAAGCGTAATATGAGATTAAATTTCTTACATATCGCCCCGAATTTAAATTCGGGGCTTTTTTTATTTTATTAAATAACTCGAGTTTACTTTCTTTGTGAAACTTTTTAAAAATGGAAAATCAAATAAATAATTCTGCAATTTTAGTTTTGGAAGACGGCACCGTTTTTCATGGAAAAGCTTTTGGAATGCTCGGCACCGCTACCGGTGAAATCTGTTTCAACACAGGTATGACCGGATATCAAGAAGTTTTTACAGACCCAAGTTATTATGGACAAGTGTTAATCATGAATACAGTTCATGTTGGTAATTATGGAGTATATACAGCAGACGTTGAAAGTAACAGTGTGAAAGTAAAGGCGGTCATAGGAAAAAATCTTGAAGAGAAATATAGCAGATTCAAAGCTGAAGATTCATTGCAACAATACTTTATAGCTCAAAAAATTGTTGCCATTGATGAAATAGATACCAGAGCACTTGTTGCCCATATCAGAACTAAAGGTGCCATGAATTGTATCATTTCTTCTGTTGACACTGATGTAGAAAAGTTGAAAGCTGAATTGCAAATGGTGCCATCGATGAATGGACTTGAGCTAGCTTCAGTGGTTTCTACCGTCGAAGCGTATACGCTGGGAGATGAGAGCAGCAGCAAGCGAATTGCCGTACTAGATTTTGGTGTAAAAAGAAATATATTGACTTGTATGGCTGAAAGAGGTGCTTATTTAAAAGTGTTCAATGCTAAAACAAGTTTTGAAGAACTTGAAAAATTTAATCCCTCCGGTTATTTTATCAGTAACGGTCCTGGCGATCCTGCTCCAATGGATTATGCCATTAAAACAGTGAAACAAATTTTAAATTCCGGCAAACCTTTATTTGGTATTTGTTTAGGGCATCAATTGCTAGCTTTAGCCAATGATATTCCTACTTTTAAAATGCACCATGGACATAGAGGATTGAATCATCCTGTTAAAAACATTATTACAGGAAGGTCAGAAATTACGACACAGAATCATGGTTTTGGCGTTGATCCTGATGCTGTAAGAAACAATGCTAACATAGAAATTACTCATATTAATTTAAACGACAACAGTATCGAAGGTATCAGGGTGAAAAACAAAAAAGCGTTTTCAGTTCAATATCATCCCGAAGCGACTCCAGGTCCTCACGACAGCAGGTATTTGTTTGATAATTTTTTGGAAATGGTGGGGGAGGCTGGATAGGTTGGATAAGCTGGATATGCTGGATATGCTGGATAAGCTAAATACAGGATACTAGATACTGGGTAGAAAGAAATTCAAAAGTAAAAAGTAAAAATTCAAAAAGGATTTTCTTATTTCATACAATTTTTGAATTTTTACTTTTGAATTAAACTCTTAACACTTTAAATTTCTCAAATGAAAATAGCCATCATTAACGGTCCTAATCTTAATCTATTGGGAAAGCGAGAGCCAGAGGTTTATGGTCATCAGTCTTTTGAAGATTATTTTAAACGATTACAGGACAAATATCCTTTCATTGAATTTAGTTATTTTCAGAGCAATGTTGAAGGAGAAATTATCAATGAATTACAAAGGGTTGGTGAGTTGTTTCATGGGGTGATTTTGAATCCGGGTGGATATACACATACATCTGTTGCAATTGGTGATACCATTGCTGCAGTTGCTGCAAAAGTTGTTGAAGTACATATCTCAAATATTTTTTGCAGAGAAGATTTTAGAAAAGTTTCTCATGTTTCTGCCAAAGCAAAAGGTGTGATTAGTGGTTTTGGCTTAAGGGGATATGAACTTGCCTTGCAATATTTTATTGAATAATTAGCTTTATAATTTCAATTTCCATTTTCTGCTGATGCTGTTTATATTCTTTTTTAGCATTTCAAGATTGTTGCGCTGTTCATTGATAAAACTATTGTCTTCAATTTTTCCTAGTACATTAACCATTTCTTCTTCATTGTCATAAACCATTTTTCTGAATGTGTTCTTGTAATCCTTAGCTCTGGTATTATAGATTTCTTCAAACATCCATTCTTTTACTGTTATCGTTTCTTTTAATAAAGAATATAAAAATGCAGCAGTAAAATCTTTTGATTTCATGTTCAAAAGTTCAAGCAAAGAAGTATAAGCATGGGTAAGTTTATCCATTTCATATTTTTGACCTTGCACTTGATAGAACTTATGAATTTCTTCCCAGCTTTTTATTTTTCCGGATTTGATGTTTATTTTGAGTTGATCAATTAATGCTGTTTGAATCAACTGTCCACCAACATTCATCCATTCAGAACGATTTTTGTTTTGTTTGAGTAATTTTTTGAAAGCGTCAAAATTCTGAATTTTATTTATATTAATTATATGCAACATTTGCATAGAAGCATACAATTTAATCATTTTTGAAAACACTGCTTTAGCCTGTGGTACTTTTGTGATCAATATTTTCCTGTTGCTGTTTTCCCATCCTGTAATTTCAGCTTCGCCTTTTTCACTGGGTTGTAAAGATTTAAAGATGTATAAGGAGTCAAATATTTCATTAATGGTGTCTGGTGCGAGATAATCAAACTCTATGTGTTGAGTCTTATGTGTTCGCTTGTCTCGGTCTGTGTATTTCCACGCATTTCGTGTTAGCGCATACATGTTGTACATAAACCAATAAGCAGGCATCACCACAATTTTATTATTAGCCACATCGTTGCTTACCAAACTGAATGGTAGTGGTATATTTATTTCTGAAGGGTAATCGCCTTTTGCCAAAATTGTGAAAGAAGCAAATTTTGAATTGTGTTTCAAACTCACACAAAGTCCTGGCCAGAAGCCTCTTCCGGCAATGATTTCACCATCTGCGCTTCTGCTGTTATGATTACTACCAATCGTTGCACCTGCTGCAATATTGCTTTGTCCCATTACCAATGATGCGCACAGAAATGAGTTATTGTGATGTTGTTCATGAGCAGGAAAAATCATTGAATTCAATACTTCGCAACATGATATGGTAGAATTATTACCTAGATAAGAATTGATCAGTCTCGCTCCATATTTTAATTGAGAGTGCGAAGCGGTAATAAAACGAACAGCTTTTACACCATAAAAAATTCTGCAACCATAACCAATAATGCCATTAACCAGTTCACAACCTTCACCAATCTGTGTTTTTCTTTCCTCGTCGCTATTGATGGTTAAGTTTTTTAGTTTGTTTGAACCTTTGATATAAGCATCTGAACCAATCCAGGTATCTTTTATAATTGCACAATTTTTTATTACAGTACGCGCTCCGATTTTTCCATAATAGCCGCGTTGTTTATCGAATTTTTTTTCGGTTAGTTGTTTGAATTTGTCTAGCAATAATTGGTCATCTCTGAATTTGCTCCACATATAGGCATCTCCGGCCAGCATTCCATTGTAAGGGATAATATATCGACCGCCGTTTTCATTACAGACTTCAATTACCATTCGCTGTTTCTCATCTGTTTCTCCATCTTTTAGGATACCATTTCCAAATTTGGCTTTATCTGTTGTAGCCAATTCATTGATATTAGCGAGCATCACATCATCTTCAATAATATAATGACTTAAATAACTGACTTTGTCTATACAAACATGGTTGGCTATATCACAACTTATGATGGTACTGTTGTAAATGCCTTCCGGCATTTTGAAATTATGAAACTCATGATATACAGGACTCAAATTGCCTATTCGTATCAGTCCAAAAAAGTTAGAATTTTTTACCAATTTCGGGTTGAAATTTTCTGATACATGAATATTTTCCCAATTGTCGGAAGTGTTATTATTATTGATTAATGCTGTCTTTTCTTCTGGTGTCAGTTTTCTAAATTTACCTCTATTTTTATTTTGAGTATCTCTAAGATGGTATTCATTTTTTCCTTTGGGAAGATATTGAGATTCAATGAAATGATATCCGATTTCAGCTATGGGACGCTTGTGTATGATATTCATGTAAACAATTAATTTTCTTATAATTAATTAAACTATATAATTGATAATCTAATATTTATGAAGTTACTGATTTTGCTTTAAAATCGGGCTGATCATGATTCTTTTACATCATTTAAGCAGAAAAAAATCACTACTTTTGAGCCCTTAAATTTAAAATATGAAATTATTATTTTCTTTAGTACTGGTATTATCTGCGTTTTTTGTAAATGCACAATCTACTACTGTAGTCATCAGCCAAGTATATGGTGGTGGTGGTTCTGCATCTGGATATTATAATGCTGATTATGTGGAGTTGCACAATATCAGTGGGGCTGACCAAGATATTACTGGGTTTAAATTATTTTATGGTTCTGCTGCTGGAATATTAGCTTCTACTACTAGTAATGCATATACATTTCCTGCTACTATAATTCCTGCTGGCGGCTATCTATTAGTAGCTACAACAGCTGGCTCAGGTCTTGCTAGCTTGCCAATCCCTGCTGATCAAACTTTTACTTTAAACATGAGTGGCACCAATGGTAAAGTTGCATTTGGTACATCTGCATTGGTTGCTAATACAACATTGGCCTTACAACCTGCAGGCTCTGTAATTGATTTTGTTGGGTATGGTACAGCTAGTGAGTTTGAAACTGCTGCT
>CANHLV010000047.1 GCA_947461495.1 Chitinophagaceae bacterium | reverse complement strand
CCATTACTTTTATGCCTAACCATTGACTGAACAAATCATGTTCCATCATGTGCTCGACAACTTTTGTTGCTTTCAAATCGTTTTCGCTATTCATTTTTATTCTCCTTTAAAATTGGGTAATCTTTTTTCCATAAAAGCGTTTACACCTTCCTGATAGTCTTTAGTCACTGCTGCTTTGTTTTGTAATTTATCTTCTAGATTTAATTGATCATAAAAATTGTTTTGCATGGAGTGATTCAAAGCCTGTTTAGTAAAAGCAAAAGCCAGCGTTGGCATTTGAGCCAGTGTTTCAGCAATTTTTATCGATTCTGTTAAAAATGTTTCAGCAGCAAAATATTTATAAATCATACCTATTCTTTCAGCTTCAATAGCTGTTACTTTATCGCCGAGCATCATCAACGCACTTGCTTTTTGGAATCCGATCAATCTTGGTAAAAAATAAGTACCTCCGCTGTCGGGTATTAAACCAATTTTAGAAAACGCCTGAATGAAACTTGCATTTTCGTTTGCCAGAACAATGTCACAACACAAAGCAATATTCGCTCCTGCACCTGCAGCTACTCCATTAACAGCACACACGATAGGCTTTCCTATATTTCTGATTCTGGTAACAATCGGATTATAATGCTCAATCAGAATTTTATCAAATGTTGCTGGATTGTCGCCTGTTACTTCTCCTAAATCCTGGCCTGCGCAAAATGCTTTACCATTACCAGTAATGTAGATGCATCTTACTTCATTGTTTTTTTCACAATCATCTAAGGCTTGTTGCAACAACAACGCCATTTCTCTGTTAAAGGAATTGAATTTCTCAGGTCTGTTTAATGTGATAATGCCCACATTTTTTTTTAATTCAAATAATATAGAAGCCATAATTATATTTTAAACATCAAAACTTTTCACTTCCGAATGTTCCAGTAAAAATTGATTTACCAAATTGTAGTTTCTGTCGGGCGAACTGATTCTGTACAAAAAAATGGCATCATTATTTTCCTTCACAACTTTCATGCAACGAAATCCCAAATCATTTTCTTTGAAAAAACTTTCAAGGTCTTCTCTTAAATTATTTCCAATACCTACTGTGATGATTTTATAATCTTTCACTTTATGAAACTTATGAATGAATTGATGTACAGGCTCCAAAATGAAAAGCGTTATTACAACAATAACCGTTACTACAATGGCAACCGGATAATCATGATAACCCACTGCCATACCTAATGCGGCTGTTATCCAAATCAATGCGGCTGTAGTCAATCCTTTTACAGAAATGCCTTCTTTGAAAATAACACCAGCGCCTATGAAACCAATACCTGTAACTATATTACTAGCTATTCTGTCTCCTGCTCCTAAGATGGCTGATTCTTTAGATAAGATGGTAAACAAACAAGATCCTACGGAAATTAAAATCATTGTTCTAAAACCTGCTGCTTTACTTCTGAATTCTCTTTCAATACCCAGAATGCCGCCGATTACAAATGCCACTGAAACCTGAGCTGCTTGTTCTAGATAAATATTCATGGTGTGCATACATTAAAATTTAACTGGTATTAAAGTTAAGAAGATTAGTGGCATTTAAAATAATCAAAAGGTTCTTTACAATCATTGCATTGATACAGTGCCTTACAAGCTGTTGAACCAAATTCACTGAGCAATTTTGTATTGGTGGAATGGCATAGAGGGCACTCGATATTTTCTTCTTGGGCAAAAAGTATTTTATTGATTCTCGAGCTTATGTGTTGAGGGGGTGCAATGCCGTATGCTTTTAATTTATCTTTTCCTTCTTCACTCATCCAATCGGTTGTCCAGGCGGGTTGAAGGGTATATGTCACTTTAACATGGGTGTAACCATTTTCAATTAATTTCATTTTGATGTCGAATGCAATCGCATCCATGGCCGGACAGCCCGAGTAGGTAGGCGTTATGATAATTTCAATGTTATTTTGATCATCACGAATCACATCTCTTACAATACCCATATCCAGTATAGTCAACACAGGAATTTCAGGATCGCTGACCTGTTCGAGTATTTTATAAATATGTTCTTTTATTACATCAGACATATAATCAGATTACCATTCAGCTCCTGGGTAGGTTCTTTGAAGGGATTGCATTTCTGCTAAAATATAACCGAGGTGTTCGGTATGGATTCCGTTTTTTCCGCCGGTTTGCATAAAAGTATTTTCAGGAACAGACAACGTTGCTTCTTCAAAAACAGCTTTTATTTTTTCAAGCCATTTTTCTTTTAGTGAAGCCACATCAATCATTTCATAATCTGCAGGAATAAAAAATTCACCGGTATACATCCATAATGCTTCTATCGCATTTTTCATTCTGTTATGACTTTCTTCAGTTCCATCGCCCAATCTGATTACCCATTCGCTGCTCCATTTTACATGGTAATTGATTTCCTTGATTGATTTAGTAGCAATTGCAGCCATTTGTTCATCATTGGCTTTTTCCAGTTCTTCAAAAACCAATAACATAAAACTGCTGAAAAAAAACTGACGAAGTATTGTTTGAGCCCAGTCGCCATTTGGCAGTTCGGAAATGAGCAGGTTTTTAAAATCTCTTTCATTTCTTAAATAAGCAAGAGAGTCTTCTGTTTCATTTTTATGCTCAACTTCATTAATCAATGTTGCAGCATACTGATAAAAGTTTCTTGCTTGACCAATTAAATCCAAAGTAATATTTGTAATGGCGATATCCTGTTCGAGTATAGGTCCATGCGCACACCATTCGCCATTTCTTTGACCTAGGATGAGCGTGGAGTCGGCGAGGGAGAGGATGTAATTAATTTGATAATTTGATAATTTGTTCATTTGATAATTAATTGAGGCCCCCTTTAATTCTCCCAAAGGGAGATGTTATTTATTTTATATTCTGATGTTTTAGTAATAAACCTTTTGAACTTATTAAACTTTTAAACCAGAAACCTTTCACTACATATGCTTCAACTCCTCCGGCAAATCATAAAACGTAGGATGACGGTATACCTTATCCGAAGCAGGTTCATAAAACATTTCTGCGTCATCAGGATTGCTCGCGTGTATGTATTTGCTTTCTACAACCCAAAGACTTATGCCTTCTTGTCTTCTAGTGTATACATCTCTGGCATTTTCGATAGCCATTTGCGCATCAGCGGCATGTAAACTTCCTGCATGTTTGTGGTCAAGGCCTTGCTTACTGCGGATGAATACTTCCCACAAAGGCCATGCGTTTTCTGTAGCAGTATTGTTTTTTATATTACTGTTGTCAGCAGCGCCATCAGGAATATCTCCGTAATAATATTTTTTAATTGCTGTATTCATATCGTTTGATTTAAGCGGCTTTATTGTTCAATCTATTTTTTCTTTTTTCTGAATAAGCCAGTGCAGCGGCTCTGACCCAAGCACCTTCATCATGTGCTTTGTTTCTTGCTGCCAGTCTTTGTTTATTGCAAGGACCGTTGCCTTTTACTACATTCCAGAATTCTTCCCAGTTGATTTCTCCAAAGTCGTAATGTTTTCTTTCTTCATTCCATTTTAAATCCGGATCTGGAAGTGTCATGCCCAATAATTTTATTTGTTCGGCAATCATATCAATAAAATTCTGACGCAACTCGTCATTTGTTTTTCTTTTGATTTTCCATTTCATGCTTTGATCGCTGTTGGTGCTTTCGCTGTCTTTCGGACCAAACATCATCAAACTTGGCCACCACCAGCGGTTGATCGCATCCTGGCACATATCACGCTGTTCTTTTGTTCCTTTGCTTAATACCAACAATGTTTCAAAACCTTGACGCTGGTGAAAACTTTCTTCTTTGCAAATACGCACCATAGCTCTTGCATAAGGACCATAAGAAGTTCTGCAAAGCATTACCTGATTGAGAATTGCGGCTCCGTCAACCAACCAACCCACTGCACCCATATCAGCCCATGTCAAAGTAGGATAATTGAAGATGGAAGAATATTTCGCTTTGCCTGAATGCAAATCGTCAATCATTTGTTCTCTGCTCGTTCCCAGAGTTTCAGCGGCACTATATAAATACAATCCATGACCTGCTTCGTCCTGTACTTTTGCAATAAGAATGGCTTTGCGTTTCAATGAAGGCGCTCTTGAAATCCAGTTACCTTCCGGAAGCATACCAACAATCTCACTGTGTGCATGCTGACTAATTTGGCGAAGATTTGTTTTACGGTAAGCCTCGGGCATCCAGTCTTTGGGTTCGATTTTTATTTCATTATCGATTTTATGCTGAAAGGCTTTTTCTAAATCATGTAGTGTCATGTGATTTATTTAGAAATTAAAGGTAAAAATTATTTCCATAAAAACTAACAATTGTTAGTTTTATTTTTAAGCCCATACTTTTCAGCCTGTGTGATGACTACAAGAAAATAGAAATATACACCCAAATTGAAGTATGGGCAAAAAGTTTAATGAATTCAGAAATGATTAATAGTAATTTATCGAGAATTTTATTTTTTCAAAAAACCTTCTTTTTGAAGTTTGGATACAAGGTCTTTTACATAATCCTTTGTAAAGCTTTGAAGTGTTTCAGGATTGAACAATTCTGACTGTACAGAAATCATCAGCTCCTGAGAGGCGGCATCGTATAAATTGCTTTGCAGAAAATAATTTTGATTGCTGCTATAATATCCGGGAGTAGATACAGCAGGACGCCAGTAATCGTAATAATTAAACATATTGCTGTTCCATCTGTAGTATGGTAGTGGGGCATAAACTGTAGTACCCGGAGTGTACCTTACATTTTCTTCTTTTTTAAGCATGGTTACAATGAATGCTGCATCACAGCCTGATGACTTCACGCCTTCGATGATCAATTCTTTTGAAGGCATTTCAGGATTGCTTAATGAAGGTACAATTACGGAAATGCTGGTAACTGCCTCAAAGCCTTTGTCTTTTGCTTTTGATGCCAGTGCTTCTTCTACAGCTTTTCTTGCTTGTATATCAGCAGTTTGAGCAAGAATGAATATTTTTTTGTAAGACTTGTTTTCTATTTTTTCTTTGTTGACCCAAACACCGGTAAGTTGAGACGGAGAAGAACAAGAATGAATAATTGTAATTACAGACAGAGCAGCAGCAACTAAGAGAAAATTCTTCATAAACATGATATTAATTTTTGCTAAGGTCAACATTATTTTTTAGAACTGAGTGCTTATTTATTTGTTTTAATAATTTGAAGCAATAAAGCTTCGTTGATTTTGACAGGATATTTTTTTCTCAATGTTTCGATCCAATTTTTCTCAACTACATTTTGATAATCATTGATAACCATTCCTTTGGCATCTTCAAAATTGCGCTGTTCGCCATTTGGATATTGTTTGTGATACTTTATGAAAGTAGCTGTGCCATCAGCATTTTTGGCAATGGCTGAGAAACTGCCGGGAATAGCATCAGTGTTTCCATTGATTTGAGTCAATTCAAATCTTCCGCTATCGCTTTGTAATTCTCCTTGTTTTTCATCAACCAGTTTTTGCCAATCAGATCCATTACGTAATTTCTCAAGTGCTGCATTTGCAACCTCTGCCGAAGCTGCATTAAAAATCTGAACATCAGCACTTGCTGCCCAGGTATATTGTTTTTTATTCGCTTCGTAATAATTGCGTAAACCGATGCTATCTGCTGAAGCTTTCGACCACACCTGCTTTTCCATGACTTCAAAAAGCAGGTTGCCTTCCCTAAATTCCTCCAATTGATTGGCAAATTCAGAATTGAAAAATTCTAGATTTTTTCTGTAATAATCCAGCGAGGTTGCTATTTTGTATTTCTCCCAAATCTCAGCATTTGTTTCTTCTTTATACATTTCCGGATTGGATTTAAAATCTCTTGCATAATTCAACCAATCTTCACCTTTGATATTTCCTTTTGTATAATTGATGATCACTTTATTACTGATGGGTGTTTTAGTAGTGATATCAAGATCTTCCGTATTATTCATAACAGTATCTACATAACGTAGCAAATCTTTAGGCGATATCATCGAAGATTGTTTGAATCCAATCTTGATTAAAATCTCATTGGCAAATTTATCTTTGGCAAGCTGTATTCTGTCGTCCTGCATCAGTTTTTGTTTTAAATCAAACTGAAATGATTCATCTTCTTTTGATGAGGGTGTGGATGTAAAGGACAGTCTTTTGATGATGTGAATGCCAAATGAAGTATTAAATGGAGCAGAAAATTCATTATCAGTTTTTAATTTCACCACTTCGCTTTCAAAAGAGATATCAAATTTGCCGGTACTAAATTCAGGCATTTCGCCACCACTTAAATAAGTTAATTTGTCATCACTGTAAATTCTTGCCATAGTTCCAAAATCAGCGCCATTTTTTAAAAGTTCATATACTGAATCAGCTAGTTTTTTGGCATTTATTTTTGTTGCATCATCTGCATTTTGCGGAGACGTAAATAATATTTGAGCAATCTTCCATTTTCCGGCACTTTTACGCTTATCTACAACCTGAAAAATATGCCAGGCTTTCCTAGAACGATATGGTTTTGAAAACTCTCCGGGCTTTAAGCCATAAACGATATTTTCATAAACATAGGGAAGAGAAAAAGCAGTAACATAACCCATATCTACAAATTTCGCATCTGGATTAGAAGCAAGAATATCAGCAGCTGTTGACTTTGCTTTTAGCGCTTCATAAACCGATTGTGTAGCAAGAAATTTTTGCATACTGTCGGCAGGTTCTGCATTGGGATCTGAGTTGATGGTGTATCTTATAATATGAATATCAGACTGGCTTCTGTTGAATGCTTCATCCATCAACAACTTGAATGTCTTTTCATCACTCATGTAATTTTCTTCAATCTGATGACGAAAATTATCTAAGTCTGATTTAAGTTGTTCGGCCGTATCCAGCTTTAAATCTTGTGCAGCTTTAACCTTTAGTTTGAAATTTGTATACAGTTCAACGTAATCTCGAATTGATTTTTCTTTATCTGCAACTGTTGTTTTGTTTTTATTATAGGCTCTTAGAAATTCTGCCTGATTTACAGTATATTTTCCGTAACTGATTAATGGCTGAGAAAAACCAAAGGCAATACTGAATAGCATTGCATTCAGTAAGAAAAGCTTTTTCATTGCTGATTTGATTATTTGCGTTAGTTCTTTTTTTCGTTCCACTTAGTGTTGAGAAAGTCATTCAATTGTTCCCAACTTAATTTTTTTCCCATAATTCTTTTTTCTTTATCTAAAAGTAAAATTGTTGGGGTTTGAATAACATCATATAACTGGCGGAAACTCGGGCGCTGTGCATCCGCTACCACTTTCTCCATTTCTTTGGTTTCATACACGTTTGTCCAATCACCCAATTTATGCTCTTTAAGATAATCTACCCATTCTTTTTTCTTATCGTTGTCTGATAATACAGAATAAATTCTAACACCCTTTGCTTTCCAAGTAGCCCTGTAAATAGAATCGATTCTTGGAATTTCTTCTTTACAATGTCCGCATGTTGGATCCCAGAAAATCACCAAGGTATATTCTGCATTCAAATCATACAATGGTTTTGATTTGCCGGTTGAATCCACCATTTCAAGATTAGCAGCCTTTACACCGATAAGATTGCTCATTTGCATATACGCTCTTCTGGAAATCGTTTCCTGTTGTTTTTCATTCAACCAACTACTTACGCCTTTGCTGTGATATTTTTCAAAAAGATGAACAAACACTGCATCTTGGCCCATGTATTTTGGATTGATGTATTCATCAGTAAACCAGTTCAATAAAAATTTATACATCTCAGGACTAACCCTAGCCAGTAATAATTTGTAATCTAAGTCTTTGATAATGCTGTCTGGCGCTTGTTGTACGATTTCTCTGTAATAGCGCTCAAGTTTTGGTAAGAAAAATGGTGTACGTATAATGCGATCATCATTAAATGACACGCCATCCCAGTAATGAGATTTATAGTAATTGTAATTGTCAACGGTGTCTTGTCTGGTTTTTGGAGATTTGTTCGGAATTTCCGGCTCTCTCATGGCATTTAGCATCAGGGTCATCATGGATTCTGGAAAATCTTTGATAATCTTATCCCTATACTCAATTAATTCTTTATTGTATTTGTTGTAAGTTTCGAGATGAAGATTTGAGTCCGCAACAGTTTTTGAAGCATTGTATGCTATCCTTTCAGTTTGCATAAATGATCCCTTCACAGCTACAAATTTCTGATACTGTTGAAACAATTCATTTTCCTTTGAGCCGTTTATTTTAACATTTTGGAGGTCGGCGCTGTCTGCATTGATGCTGATATTTTGTTCTTTATCTACAAAAAAATCGAACGACAAATTTTTTCCGGGAAATACAATGGCATAGATACCGCCCATTAATTTTCTGTCGCCTTTAAAAACAGCAACGCCCTGATTGTTGATAACGGTTGAATCCTCAATGTTGAGGTTTTTACCCATGTGATAACACAAGTAGGTAAGTCCCGACTTGTAACTTGGCGTTTTTAAGGTTACTGTGAAAGATTCACCCGGAGTTTTGGGAGCAACTGCATCTGCTGTTGTTTTGGTTTTTTGGGCGAAACTAAGAATCGTAATTGACGATAAAATGGCTGAAATGAGTACAATTTTCTTCATAATCTTTAAAAAAGTAGGTCAAATGTATTAAAAATAAAGCGTTTTATGAAGTATGATCATTTTGAATGGTTTCAAAATTACATTTCATTAACAAATGAATTTCCTCATTTATAGGCTAAATTTGCATCGTGCGAAAAAAACATAAAAACGTCGTTCTTAATAACATCACCATTACTGATTATGCGGCAGAAGGGAAATCCCTAGCAAGAGTCGATGGAAAAGTAATTTTTGTTTCCGGTGTGATACCGGGAGACGTGGCTGATATCCAATTGGGCAAGAGTAAAAAAGACTGGGCTGAAGGCAGAGCCATTAAAATTGTTGAGCCTTCTAAGGACAGATTGACCCCTTTTTGTAAACATTTTGGTAATTGTGGTGGTTGTAAATGGCAGATGCTGCCTTATGAGAAGCAATTGCAATTTAAACAACAGGAAGCGGAACAAAACTTAAAACGTATCGGAAAGATTGACATTCCTGAAATCCTTCCCATCATCGGTTCTGCAAAAACCACGGCGTATCGCAACAAACTAGAATTCACATTTAGCAATAAAAGATACCTCACCAATGAGGAAATAGGTTCTGAAACTGCCATAACGCAGCAAAACGCTTTG
>CANHLV010000046.1 GCA_947461495.1 Chitinophagaceae bacterium | reverse complement strand
ATTTTTACTTTTTACTTTTTTAATTTTTAATTTTTACTTTGACTCAACAAATTCTACTCCTTTTGAAGCCACTTCTGTCACATAAGTTTTGTATTCGATACCCAACTGATTATACACTTTGCTCATTTCCTTTTCAACTTGAACGGCTGTTTCGTGCGATTCGCTCATCATAAACAAAGATGGACCACTTCCTGAAATGCCGCCTCCCAATGCACCTAGAGCAAGAGATCTGTTTTTAACTTCATCGAAACCTGGAATCAGCTTGCTTCTTACAGGCTCAACAATTACGTCAGTGAGCGAACGACTAATCAATCCATAATCACTATTTTGAAAACCTGCAATCAATCCGGCAACATTTGCCCATTGCACCACAGCAGATTTCAAAGGAATTTCTTTTGGCAATATAGATCTGGCGTAAGAAGTTTTGATTTCAATTTGAGGATGGATGATGGTAATAAAAAGCGGTGGTGTTTTTAATTCAATGATATCTAAAGTTTGTGTGTCCCGAATCAACACCAAACCTCCATAAATACAAGGTGCTAAATTATCCGCATGACGAGAACCACTGGCTAGCAACTCTCCTTCCATGGCAAATTCTACTAATTGCTTTTTATCAAAAGGCTTGCCTAACAATTCATTCGCAGCAACCACAACACCTGCGGCACTTGCAGCGCTTGAACCTACACCACTTCCCGGTTTTATCTTTTTTTCAATGATTACTTCAAAACCATTTTTATAACCCAATGCATTCATAAATGCCTGCAAAGCCACTCCTGAAATATTCTGTAATGGATCTAACGGCAATCCGTAACTGTCTTTGTGTTTGATAATGATACCAGGTTCCTCTTTTTGTATCAATTCTATTTCATCGTAAGGTGCTTGTAAAGCCATTCCTAATATATCAAACCCACAACAAAGATTTGAAAGTGTAGCTGGAGATTTTACTTTAATGGATTGCATAAATTTATTTTGTAAGCCTAATTATTTTTTACATTTTAGAAGCCCTGATGATATCAGCAAATACGCCACTAGCAGTTACTTCAGCACCCGCACCGGCACCTTTGATAACTAATGGCTGATCTTTATACCTATCTGTGTAAAATAAGACTACATTGTCTTTGCCATATAAATGAAACAAATCATGTTGCGCATCCACATGCTGTAACCCTACAGCTGCTTTTCCGTTTTCAAAACTTGCCACAAATTTTAATTTATTACCTTTTTCATGAGCTGCTGCAAATAAAGATTGAAAATGCGTTTCATGCATCTCCATTGATTTATAAAAATCCTGAACTGTTCCTTGCATGCACGCTTCAGGCATAAAAGAATTGTTTACAATATCATCCATTTCAATCATTTCGCCGGCTTCTCTGGCAAGAATCATAATCTTTCTCATCACATCGGTACCTCCTAAATCAAGGCGTGGATCAGGTTCGGTATAACCTTCGTCCTGAGCTTGTCGAACCACATCCGAAAACTTTCGCTTGCCATCGTAATGATTAAATACAAAATTCAATGTACCACTCAGTACCGCCTCAATTTTATGTATCCTATCTCCACTTTGTATCAAATCATTTATAGTACCTATTATAGGCAAACCAGCGCCGACATTGGTTTCAAAAAGAAACTGTGCATTGAATTCTCTTGCTACATCTTTTAATTTTCTGTAATTTTTATAAGCAGATGATGCGGCAACTTTATTACAAGCCACGACTGAAATGCTTTTCTTCAGCAACAGCTCATAAACTGCAGCAACCTGATCTGATGCTGTAATATCAACGAAAACAGCATTGCGCAAATTCAATTCAATGGCCTTTTCTATAAATGCATTCAAATCAGCCTTATCACCATTTTCAAGTGTTTGCTGCCAGTTACCGAGATTAATTCCCGACTCTTCCACAACCATTGTTCTGCTGTTCATCATTCCCGTTAGTCGTATTTGTAAATGCAATTTTTCTTGCAACAATTGAATTTGTTTTGCCAGCTGTGACAGTAATTTACTGCCTACATTTCCAGCACCGGCTAGGAAAATATTAACCTGTTTATAGGTCGTTTCAAAAAAGGCTTCATGCAACACATTAATTGTCTTTTTTACATCAGCTGTATTGATTACAGCAGATATATTTTTTTCTGATGAACCCTGAGCAATAGCTCTAATGTTGATACCATTTCTTCCCATAGCACTGAACATGCTGCCACTCACACCGGAGTGACTTTTCATGTTTTCTCCAACTACCGCTACAATTGAAAGTGCATTCTCCACTTTTAGAGGATCTACTTGTTGCAATGCCATTTCATTTGCAAAAGCGGCATTAACTGCAGCAACAGCTTTACTTTCAGCTGATTTATCTATGGCAACAGAAATAGAATGTTCAGAAGAACTTTGTGTAATCAGGATAACATTAATTTTTTCATTACTTAATGCTTCAAACAATCTTTTAGAAAATCCTGGAATACCTACCATACCACTACCTTCCAAAGTAATCAGACAAATATTGTTGATACTTGAAATACCGGTTACAATATGTTGTTGAATTAAATCAGGATAAGCATTTTGGTTGTTTGAAATCACTGTTCCAAAATCTTGTGGGGCAAACGTATTTTTTATCCATACTGGAATACCTTTAGTCATTACAGGCTGAATGGTTGGTGGATAAATAACCTTGGCACCAAAATGAGAAAGCTCCATGGCTTCCTGATATGATATTTGAGGAATGATTTTAGCGTTGCTACTTAATCTTGGATCGGCGGTCATCATGCCGCTTACGTCAGTCCAAATTTCCAGATTATTTGCATCAAGAGCCGCAGCCATTATCGCGGCGGTATAATCGGAACCGCCTCTACCTAAAGTTGTCATTACTCCCTGTGCATCAGATGCAATAAATCCCGGCATAATACATAAGGAATCCGTGTTGCTTGAAAAATCAGCTTTTATTTTTTTATTGGTAATTTCAAAATCAACAATAGCTGATCCAAATGCAGAATTGGTTTGAATCAGTTTTCTTGAATCCTTCCATATTGCAGAAATATTTCTTTGATTGAAAGCAGAAGCAATGATTCGGGATGATAATAGTTCTCCATACCCGCCAATTCTGTCTTTAGTGCGAGGTGTTAACTCCCCCAACATATGTAAACCATTACAAAGATTTCTTATTTCTGTAAATGCTGTTTCTATAAAATAAATCAATTCAACATCAGTTTTATTCAATTGTTGAACGTTGAGATCAACATATAAAGCTTCGATACAAGCTCTGTGCCTTTCTTCAATTAGTTCAATTTTTTGAATATAATCAGGATTGCCTGATGCCGCCATAACAGCAGCATCAAGCAATAAATCGGTTACTCCTCCTAATGCGGAAACAACAACTATTGTATTCTCTTTTTTAATGGTATCTGAAACTATAGCAATAACTTTTTTGATATTTTCTGCATTGGCCACCGAAGTGCCGCCAAATTTCAATACTTGCATGATTGGTATTTAATAAATGATAAATGATAAAGGCTGTTTAAAACAGCAAAGGCCCTACGATTAATATGAAATAGTACAACCCTGGCGGGTTGTTGTAACTTTTGTCATAATGATATTTTTAAGATAGTATGGCATAATTTCTTGTAATTTATAAAGTATGATTTGAAAAACAATAGCCAATTTAAATATTTATCAAAAATAATTAAAGCAATTAATAAATTATTGATATTATTTTCAAAGAAAAAATAAATATCTTAAAAACATTTTTTTTCGTTTTTTATTGCAGTCTTTTAAAGAAAATATCTTAAATTCAAATAGAAAAGTCTGTTTAATGATTATTCAACTTATTTTTCTTCAACATATTTTTCATATCAATTCTACAAAATAACAATGTACGGTATTATAAATAAGTCAATCGAAGAGCAGATTATTGAGAATTACGGTGAAAATAAATGGATAGAAATCAAAGCTAACAGTGGAATTAGCGAAGACTTTTTTATCAGTAATGATGTTTATGATGATGAGGTGACTTATAAATTAATAAAATCAATTTCAAATGTTTTAAAAATTTCTACAGACTTGGTGTTGTTTAATATGGGGGAATGGTGGATTTTAAATACGACTCACAAAAAATACGCAGGTTTGATAAAATCAGGTGGAAAAAACCTCAAAGATTTCATTATAAACCTACCCGATTTCCACAATCACATCATGTTGATGTATCCTAAAATTATAGCGCCGGAATTCAAGGTGACCAAAATGTCTGAAAATGAAATTCTTTTGCATTATTACTCTAAAAGATCAAGTCTTCAAGAATTTGTAAGAGGATTGCTTTCAGGATTAGGAAAAATATATCAAACCCCTATATATATTGAACTTGTTCAAAGTAAAAACAGCAGTTATGACCATGATACCTTTAAAGTAAGTTGGACAATATGAACCCATCGCAATTGACATTTGATTACAATGACTTTAATGATATATTTCCATTCTATATTTTAATGGATAATACACTCACTATTTTAAAAACGGGCCAATCATTACAAAAAATCATTCCGGATTCAACAGAGACAAATTTTGAAAAATTGTTTTCAATTGTCCGTCCTTATACCCCTGTTATAAATTTTGATCAAATCAAGCTTATTCATGAGCAGTTAATCTTCATAAAATTTATCAACCGGGAATCAATAACTTTCAGAGGCCAGTTCAAATTTCTACACAATAGCAAACAAGTTATTTTTATCGGATCACCTTGGTTTGATGATGCCAATAAACTTATTGAAAGCGGATTACAAATAAATGATTTTCCTCCTCACAATCCAATGATTGATTTTCTTCACATGCTTAAGACTCAGGAAATTGCAAACGAGGATATGAGAAACGCAATAGAAAAAATAAATTGGCAAAAAAAAGAATTATTAACCGCTAAAAATAAATTAGAAGAATTAACAACTGCTCTTGAAGAAAGCAACAAGCGATATGAATATGTAAACAAAGCCACTTCTGAAGCTATTTGGGATTGGGATATCATGACCGGAGAGGTGTTTTATGGCGATGGCTTCAATAAACTCTTTGGATATGACACCAGTAAACTACCTATGAAATTTAATATCTGGGAAAAAAGAATTCATCCCGAAGATCATGAACGAATCACTAACAGTATTGATAGTTTTTTAATCTCTGATTTAAATAATTGGAGTCAAGAATATCGCTATTTGAAAGCTGATGGGAGTTTTGCTTTTGTTTCAGACAAAGCTTTTATCATCAGAAATGAAGATGGCTATGCCATAAGAATGATTGGTTCCATGCAGGATATTACAAAAATTAAAGAAGAAGAACATCATTTAAGACTTATGGAATCTGTTGTGAGCAATACAAACGACAGTGTCATCATTACAGAAATAAAAAATGATTACCCTATAGTTTATGTAAATGAAGCTTTTACCAAAATGACTGGATACAACCTTCATGATGTAAAAGGTAAAAATCCTAGAATACTACAAGGACCAAAAACAAACAAAGAAACGCTTGATAAAATAAGTAATGCATTAAAAAATTGGGAGTCTTCTCAAGCCACTACCATAAATTATAAAAAAAATGGAAATGATTTCTGGGTGAATTTTTCTATTAGCCCAATTGTCAATGAAAAAGGTGAATATACACACTGGATTTCTGTTGAAAGAGATGTGACAGATTCGATTAATGCAAATGAAGAACTAAAAAATCAAAAGAAATTCACAGATGAAATTCTCAATAATCTGCCTACTGACATAGCCGTTTTCGACCCTAGTCACAACTATCTTTTTATAAATCAGTATGGAATCAAGAACAAAGAAATCAGAGAATGGATGATTGGGAAAAACGATTTTGATTATACCCAGCTTAAAGGTATTGATGATGGTTTGGCTAGATTTAGAAGAGCGAAGTTTGAAGAATGTATCAATAACAAAGAAAAAACAGAATGGGTAGACGAACATACCTCTCCTGATGGAAGTAAAAATTATAAATTAAGAATTTTTTCTCCCTATTTTGAAAACAATAAGCTAAAATTTGTTGTCGGTTATGGTGTAGATATTACCGAAAGTAAAATTGCCGAATTGAAAGTTATTGAAGCCATGGAGTCTATTAAAAAATCTAACAGTGAACTAGAGCAGTTCGCTTATGTGGCATCTCATGACCTTCAGGAACCACTCAGAATGATTACTAGCTTTCTTACTCAATTAGAAAAAAAATATGCTGACGCATTGGATGAAAAAGCAAAAGAATACATTTTCTATGCAGTCGATGGGGCAAAACGAATGAGACATATAATTCTTGACTTACTGGAGTATTCAAGAGTAGGAAAGTCAAATGATAAAATAAGCGCTATTGATATCAATGAAATTGTAAGTGATTTTGAAGTATTGCACAGCAAACAGATTGAAGAATTAAATGCAGTCATAGTTAAAAAGAACCTGCCTGTGTTAAAAAATTACAAAACTCCTATAAGGCAATTGTTTCAAAACATTATTTCTAACGGTTTAAAATATCACCGAAAAGATATTAAACCTGAAATCGTTATTGAAGCCGTGTCCCTAAATGATTCCTGGATGTTTACCATTTCAGATAATGGAATTGGTATTGACAAACAATATTTTTCGAAAATTTTCGAGATTTTTCAGCGACTGCATAATAAGGACGAATATTCAGGGACAGGTATTGGTCTATCAATTTCACAAAAAATCATAGACAAATTAGGAGGTAAAATATGGCTAGAATCTGAAATCGGCAAGGGCAGTTCTTTTCATTTTACCATACCTTTCGAACCCAATTAATCAGTTAGCAAGATTTTTTATTTAAATAATTAAAAACTAAATTAACTATTTTATTATGAATATACTTTTGATTGAAGATAATGAAGGCGATATTTTACTGACAAGAGAAGCACTGGAATCCGGAAAATTGACAAGCAACATTGAAGTTCTAAAAAATGGAGAACTTGCCATCAAATACCTTACAGATTTGATTACACAACCGGTCAAAAATTTTCCACACATAATTTTACTCGATATTAATCTTCCTAAAAACAATGGACAAGAAGTACTAAAATTTATTAAAGGAAATGATGCATTGAAGCAAATTCCTGTGATTATGCTCACCACTTCATCTTCTGAAAAAGACATTATGACTTCATATCTAAATCAAGCCAATTGTTTTATTATGAAGCCTGTTGATATAAATAGTTTTATAGAAATCATTATGAAAATTGAAGAATTCTGGGGCTCCATAGTTTGTTTACCTGTTTTTGAAAAATAACCAATTGAATGACAGAAAAAGAACCAATAACAGTTTTAGTAATTGAGGATAACCAAGGCGATTTCTTTTTAATCAAAGAATATCTTGAAGAAAAAATCATTGATGTAACAATTTTGCATGCCAGACGATATGCAGAAGCCGCTGTAATTTTAAATGACCCCTCTGTGTTGTTGGATGTTATTTTACTTGACCTCACCCTTCCTGATAAAACCGGGGAATTGCTAATTAAAGAAGTAATTGACCTAAAACCACATGTACCCGTTATCATATTGACAGGATTTGCAGATCTTGATTTTAGCATTCGTTCACTTTCTTTAAAAGTATCTGATTATTTATTAAAAGATGATATCAATGCGACAACTCTCCTTAAAAGCATAAAATTCAATATTGAAAGAAAAAAAACAAGTTTACAACTGGAAGAATCCGAAAAAAGATATAGCAATCTGTTTCAATTGAGTCCCCAACCCATGTGGATTTTTGATATTGAGAATTATCATTTTTTACAGGTAAACAATGCCGCCATCGCTCATTATCAATACGCTGAAGCTGAGTTTTTAAACATGAAATTATTTGATATTGTTGTAGATGAATACTCCATTTCAGAAAAATTATCAAGAGCAAAAGTTATTTCATTCAGTGATAATATTTATAAAGGAAGATTCAGGCACAGAAAAAAAAATAATGAAATCATAGTAGTTGATATTTACAGCAGTCTTATTACTATGAACGACAAAAAATATGAATCAGTTATCTCCATCGATATTACTGAAAAAATAATCTACGAACATAAAATCACAAAAGCCATCATCAACACTCAGGAAGAAGAACGTTTTGAAATTGGCACAGAGCTTCATGATAATGTATGCCAAATTCTTGCTAGCAGTCAACTTAGCCTTGAAATGCTTAAAGATAAAATTGACCCAAATGCTTTACACTGGCTAAACAAATCAAAAGAGTTTGTCAATTTAGCATTAGAAGAAATAAGAAATATTTCACATCGACTGGCACCTTCGTTCTTTGGCGAAACCACCATTGAGGATACATTTATTGAATTGCTTAATAATTTCAATGCAGACAACAGATATAGCTTAAAAATGAACATTGATTTTGCCAAAGTCAACAAAAAACTAAGCAGCGATATACAATTAAACTTGTATCGTATACTTCAGGAACAGATGAGAAATATCGTAAAATATGCGAATGCCTCCAAGATAAAAATCAGCCTGCAGTTCGAAATTGATAAATTAATTTTTACGATTGAAGACAATGGTATCGGATTTGACTATTTGTCTGTCAAAAAAGGAATAGGACTTGCCAATATCAGCCGTAGGGCAGAATTATTTTCAGGAACAATGGAAATTGACAGTAGCCCAAACCAAGGATGTAAAATGATTATACAAATCCCCATTTAAAACAAGTTAATCAAGGCCATTTAAAATCGAGAACAGTATTTATACGATAAACAGTATGAGGTTGTATAGACACTCCTAATTTTTGATAACTATCAGAAAGGCAAATCACTCGATGACCTAATTCTGGAATACCCCTATCTATGAGTAAGTTTAATAAAATATCAAGTGCATCACTATTGCCATAATCACAACATTCACCATGAAAATCTTTTTCACATCCACTGTCTAATCGATCATGTCCAATTATTCCATTTTTGCCCGACTGAACAGCATGGCAGCGAGCACTGATAAATGCAGCAGAATCAGGTAACAGCAAACTGTTAATAGGCTTCATTGTTTTTAATTTGGTTATCAGCGAATTGAAATAAAAATCTCTTTTTTCAGCTTTTATATAATAATGACATTTGGGATTCAACAGAACAGTCTTAAGAAATAACTGAGGATTCTGTCTGATCATATTCAACACCCAAATCACTTTTTTTTCTTCTTCAGATAAATATTGAGCTTGAATTGCGGTATTGCTTT
>CANHLV010000045.1 GCA_947461495.1 Chitinophagaceae bacterium | reverse complement strand
ATATTCAAATCGATATTTTTTGATTATCGAAATGAAAATAATTTTTTAAAAACAGGATGATTGAAAAAAAATGTTAAGTGAAGGGAGAGGGGGAGTGGTTTAACAAAATGTTTTACAGTACGAATGCTAGTTTCTTGACTCGTGCAGTTAAGAATATTTATTCTTCAAATAAATTTCGTTGCTGAAAAAATGTAAAAGTTAGAATTTGAAAGTTGTATATCGGAAATAAAATGTTCAGATTCTCATTAATAAAAATCTCTGCGTAAACTCTACAATCTCCATGCCTCTGCGGTGAAATAATTCGTGCATTCGTGGTTGTAAAAAATAAAAAGAAATATTAGTGCATTTGTGGCAACCCCATCCCCAACCTTTCCCCCAATGGAGAAGGGGGCAATGAAAATTATCTACTAAAAAAACCTCATCGTAAACTCTATTTTTTCTGCTTCTCTGCGGTAAAAAATTCGTGCATTCGTGGCTAACAAAATATCTCAGTCGGAGACTGAGTCCTCTTGCAGACACCCGTCAATAGACCGGCGCCAATACACAATACCTACAATTTGTGGTCTTCAATCTTAATTACCTCCCCACAAAAATCATATTCATTCCTATCATTACTACAAACAATAACCAGCCTATTTGTGGTATAACTTGAAATCAATGATTTGTAAAGTTGTATTCCTGCTTCATCCAAATTTGTGGTGGGTTCATCCAGAAGAAGTGCAGTAGTGTCGCTGAAAAAAGCCTGTGCCAGTTTCAATCTTTGTTTCATGCCGCTGCTGTAATAACGGATCTGCTTGTTCGAAGCATTCTGCAAATTCACTTCCTGTAAGATGTCGTCAACAGGTTTTATCAGTTTTTTGAATGCAGCATGAAATTGTAAAAATTCAACAGCAGTCATTTCTTCAATCAATTCAAGATATGGGGCGGCAATGGAAATGTTTTTGTGTGCATTGGACGGATCAAATTTTTTGCTGTTGTCATCTGTGAAATCAATGCTTCCTTCGCTGTGCATCAGCGCACCTGAGAGAACTTGCAAAAGTGTTGATTTGCCTGAACCATTAGCCCCAGTTATGGCGTAAGTTTGTCCTTGTTTGAAATGATAATCCAGTCCGCGAAAAATCCATTCTCTGTTGAAGCGTTTGCCTGTATTACTTAATCGGATATGCATTCGTTATGATTCTATTCGTCTTCCATACTTCCTTTACTGAAGCGTTTGATGATTCCTCTGCCACTTTCACGGATGAAAGTTACAATTTCATCTCTTTCATCTGTTGCGGGCAATTCTTCTTCAATATAATTCAACGCTTGAGAAGTATTAAGATTTTTATTATAAATAATCCTGTAGATGTCTAAAATATGGTTTATTCTGTCTAATGAAAATCCCCTTCGCTTCAACCCTACTGAATTAACGCCGGCATAACTCAGTGGCGTTCTTCCGGCCTTGATATAAGGTGGAACATCCTTACTGACCAAGGATCCGCCTGCTACGAAAGCATGTTGTCCAATCTGAACAAACTGATGCACCGCGCACATACCGGCTAGGATAGAATAATCTCCTAAAGAAACATGTCCGGCCATTTGTGTGTTATTACTCATAATGCAATTGTTTCCAATGATGCAATCGTGAGCAATGTGACTATAGGCCATGATCAAGCAATTATCCCCAACTTTGGTTGTCCACTTGTCTTTACTGCCTCTGTTAATAGTTACGAATTCTCTGATCGTGGTATTATTACCAATTTGAACAGTCGTATTTTCTCCTTCATATTTCAAATCCTGAGGTATGCCAGCTATAACAGCACCAGGAAATATCCTGCAATTGTCACCAATTCTCGCACCTTCCATGATGGTTACATTACTGCCGATCCATGTGCCACTGCCGATTTCAACATTCTGATGAATGACGCTAAAAGGGTCTATTTTTACGTTTGGCGCCAGCTTTGCGTTGGGATGTATATAGGTGTGTGGATGAATCATAATTTTCTTTTTTCAGTACTTAATTAATCATTTCTTTTTACAAGCTGTGCCGTGAATTCTCCTTCTGTACAAAGTTTATTGGCTACGTAAACACTACCTCTCATGACACAAATTCCTCTTCTTATCGGTTCAATCAATTCCATTTTCAGTATCATGGTATCTCCCGGCACTACTTTTTGTTTGAATTTGCAATTGTCAATCTTCAGAAAATAAGTATCATAGGTTCCTTCAGGCATCGTGTTTATACATAGGATACCTCCGGTTTGAGCCAAAGCTTCGATTTGTAAAACACCAGGCATCACAGGATTTCCCGGGAAATGACCTTGAAAGAAAAATTCATTGAAGGTCACATTTTTAATACCGATGATACAAGTATCACTAAGCTCTACAATTTTATCTACTAGTAAAAAAGGATAGCGATGCGGTAAAGTTTTTTCTATTTGTTGAAGATTGTACACAGGAGGCTGCGAAGGATCATATACAGGCACGTCTTTTGTGTGCTTGTTTTTCTTTATATATTGCTTTATTTTTTTAGCAAACTCAACATTGCTACTATGTCCTGGTCGATTTGCGATAATATGTGATTTGATGGGGTAACCAATTAAAGCCAAATCGCCGATTACATCAAGTAATTTATGTCTGGCTGGTTCATTAGGGAAACGCAATTCAAGATTATTCAAATAGCCTTCTGTCTTAACTTCCACAGTATCTCTTCCAAATGCTTTGGCAAGACGATCAATTGATGGCTTGTCCAACGGTTTGTCAACTACTACAATTGCATTATTAATATCTCCACCTTTAACTAGATTATTGTCAAGAAGCATTTCCAGTTCGTGTAAGAAACAGAAAGTTCTGCATGGTCCAATTTCTGATTTAAAATCTATCATTTTTTTCAATGTGGCATGTTGTGTGCCCAAAACAGGACTATTGAAATCTATTAGTGTAGTGATTTCGTAATTGGTGGCAGGAAGCGCTGTCATTTCCACACGTTTTACTTCATCATAAAAACTAATGTTTGTATCAATAGTGTACCATGCTTTTGCAGCATCCTGCTCCACAACTCCTGCATTTTCAATTAATGCCACAAATGGACTGCTGCTGCCATCTATAATAGGAATTTCTGGTCCGTTAATCTCAATCAAGCAATTGTCAACGCCCATGCCCACTAACGCTGCAAGTATGTGTTCAACAGTACTCACTTTCACCTGACCCTGCTCCAAGGTAGTACCTCTTGAAGTGTCTGTCACCAAATCACAATCGGCTTTGATGGTTGGGGTTCCTATTAAATCAACTCGTTGAAACTGAAAGCCATAGCCTGGATTGGCTGGTTTCAAAGTCATATCAACATTTATACCCGTATGCAGTCCTGTGCCTGAAATACTAACCTGTTCGGCAAGTGTATGCTGCTTGTCTGGGTTAAAATTTTTATCCATGCTTGCTCTTGAATTTTCGCAAAGATATTCTAAAAATATCAGCTTAAAGTCATCATAGCTGATTTCAAAATATTGCTTATGAGTTGGAAGATAATTTTTTTACCAAAATTTCTAGTTCTTTGATGCGTTTTTCGAGCTGGGGAAGATTTTTCGTGAGTGCTTTGCTTTTCATCGAAGATGTAAAATCAAAGGCGGGATTACCATCTAATGCAGTATTGGGCATTTTAACGGTTTTGCTGACTCCACTTTTCCCATTAATTTTTGTACCGTCTGCAACGGAAATATGTCCTGCTAATCCGGCTTGGCCTCCAATCATCACATTTTTTCCAATTTTAGTACTACCGCTGATACCAGCCAAAGCAGCGATAACAGTGTTATTTCCAATCTCTACATTGTGTGCTATTTGTACAAGGTTATCAATTTTAACTCCTTTATGAATAATAGTGCTACCCATTGTAGCCCTATCAATTGTGGTATTGGCACCAATTTCAACATTGTCTTCTATGATTACATTGCCAATTTGAGGTACTTTTTTTAACGTACCATCGGGAAGAGGTGCGAATCCAAACCCATCACTGCCGATTATAGTTCCGGCATGTATGATTACATTAGATCCAATCACACAATCATGATAAATTTTTACTCCGGGATGAATAATGCTATTTTGACCTACACTAACTTTATTACCCAAATAAACTCCTGAATAAATTTTAGTACCATCCCCCAAAACTACATCTTCATTCAAACAAGCGAATGCACCCACAAATACGTTGTTTCCGATTTTGACAGATGGGTGAATATATACTGGATCTTGCACACCACTTTGCAAATTTGCCTTCATTTGTTGGTATGCGTCTAATAAGCCTGCAAAAGCAGCATAGGCATCTTTAACACGAATGAGTGTAGCTGTAACTGGCTGCTTTAATTCCTGAGATTCATTGATAATGATGATGGAAGCTTTCGTTGTATAGAGATATTCTTCATATTTAGGATTAGCCAGAAAAGCTAGTTGTCCTTCTTTTGCTTCTTCGATTTTGCCAAAGTCACCAACCATTGATTCGGGGTTTCCCTCAACTTTACCATTAATAATCTGAGCTATTTGAAAAGCGCTGAATTTCATCTTTAATATTGATTACCTTGATTATGAAGGATAACAAATGTAATATTTTTTAGTTTTTCCTCTTAAGTTATCGTTAATCAGAGCATTGTCTACCTCTGTAATATCTTTAACAATTCCGTCTTTGAAAAGTATCTTTATTCTCTCATTTTCAAAATTATAGGTGCTACTCGATGCTTCACCAGTAAATACCAACCATTTCACATCCTCTTCAGACAACTTATATAGTCTTTTTGTTGCTTCTGTTTTTTCTTTTATTATTTCTACAGATACAGATTCTGAATGGTATTTTACTTTTAGTAAGTGTCTGTCGATAATGCCCTTGCATAAAGTAGCTAAAACGACATCTTTATGTGTACACCATTGTTTTATGGCCATCATCACATCAAAATCATCAATGCTACAGAATTGATGTAAAGTCACATTTTCAATTGGTGAATTGATGAAGCTGTTTAATGGTTCATTGCAAACGGCTCCTATGAATTTGGCTCTTTTGATTATTCTTTGCAGCATTTGTTCGGCACTTAATACTGTTTTATGAAGATAAACCTGCCAGTACATCAGTCTTCTTGCCACTAGAAATTTCTCTATAGAATATATGCCTTTTTCTTCCACCATTAATTCTCCATTGTGAACGGTTAGCATTTTGATAATTCTGTCATATGCGATTACACCTTCATTCACGCCTGTAAAAAAACTATCTCGTGTCAGGTAATCCATTCTGTCCACATCCAATTGGCCGCTGATAAGTTGGTGTAAAAACTTTTTTGGATATACATTAGTGAAAATATCAATGGCCATTTGCAATTTACCTTCAAACTCTTTATTCAATTCTTTTATCAACATCAGCGACAATTCTTCGTGATGCAGATGTTCAGCGAGTACATGTTCGAGCGCATGTGAGAATGGCCCATGCCCGATGTCGTGAAGTAAAATCGCGATTTTCGCAGCTTGTTGTTCCTCAGGAGTGATCTCGACGCCTTTAATCATGAGCTCATGCAAAGCTGACCTCATCAGGTGATAAGCGCCAAGTGAGTGATGAAGCCTGGTATGAACAGCACCCGGATAGACCAAATGCGCCATAGCCATTTGATGAATGCGACGCAATCTTTGGTAATAAGGATGTGCAATGAGTTTATGAATAAGCTCATCATCAATGGTGATGAAGCCATACACAGGGTCGTTAATTATTTTATGAAATCGCATTAATACAATTTAAATGGGAAATATGTGTTAAATCAAATCTTTTGTGATGCAAAGCTACAAAGCATTGAGTTAAAAAATTACATTTGTAGGCAATGGGATATTGTTTAAAATGTTTGATGTTCAATAAGTTCAATATGTTGTTTCAAAAGATGATGCTCAACCTTTTGAACCTCTTGAACTTTTGAACCTTTTAAACAAAAAACTCACGTTATAACGTACTCCTAATAATAATTATAAAAATCAGTTTATGAATAAACCAAAAATTCTCTGGGTTGATGATGAAATTGAAAGCCTGAATTCTCAAATCATGTTTCTCGAAAATAAAGGCTATGAGGTTGTTACTAAAACCAATGGCTTTGATGCTGTTGATTTTGTAAAAGATAATTTTATTGATGTGGTATTACTGGATGAAACCATGCCAGGCATTACAGGATTACAAACACTGCAACAAATAAAAGAAATTAACAACAATCTCCCTGTTGTATTAATTACAAAAAATGAAGCTGAGAATCTCATGGATGAGGCCATAGGCAGTCAAATTAGTGATTACTTGATTAAGCCTGTCAATCCAAATCAGGTTTGGTTGAGCTTAAAAAAATTGATAGACAATAAAAGACTGGTGGCAGAAAAAACAACCTCAGCGTATCAACAAGAATTCAGCAGTTTGTTTATGGCCTTAAGTGGTAATCCTGATTACCAGCAATGGATGGAAATCTACAAAAAGCTTGTGTATTGGGAACTGGAAATTCAGAAAAGCGACAGCCCCGAAATGCAGGAAGTTTTTCATACACAAAAGCAGGAAGCCAATACAGAATTCTTCAAATTTATTTCAAAAAATTATGCTTCCTGGGTTTCTCCAAAAAGCATAGATGGCCCTATTATGAGCCACAATCTTTTGAAATTTAAAGTGCTGCCTCATTTACAAAAAGGGACGCCTTTGTTTTTTGTATTGATTGATAATTTGAGATTCGACCAGTGGAAAACTATTCAACCCATATTCGCAGAAAGTTTTAGAATACATGAAGAAGAAACTTTTTATTCTATTTTACCAACTGCCACTCAGTATTCACGCAATGCTGTTTTTGCAGGTATGTTGCCGATAGATATAGAAAAACAATTTTCGGCACAATGGAAAAATGATGACGATGAAGGTGGAAAAAATCTTCACGAAGAAGAATTCCTAAGAGCACAACTTAAGCGCTTGGGGAAAGGTGATATCAAATTTTCATTTACAAAAATCACCAACAATTTTGATGGACAAAAATTGGTCGACAACATGCACAACTTATTGCAAAATGACCTCAATGTAATAGTTTACAATTTTGTGGATATGCTGAGTCATGCCAGAACAGAAATGGAAGTGTTAAAAGAACTGGCCGGAGATGAAACGAGTTACAGAAGTCTTACTGCCAGCTGGTTTGAACACAGCCCTTTGCACCAAGGACTTAAAAAAATTGCAGAAAAAAACATCAACCTCATTGTAGCTACTGACCATGGCAGCACGAGAGTAAAAACAGCCGCTAAAGTTATCGGAGACAAACAAACTACAGCCAATCTTCGCTATAAGCACGGACGAAATCTTAACTACGAACCTAAAGATGTACTTGCATTCCGCGATCCTAAAGAAGCAGGTTTGCCCGTTCCTAATGTAAACTCATCTTATATTTTTGCAAAAGGAGATTTGTTTTTATGCTATCCCAACAATTACAATCATTTCGTGAATTATTACAAAAATACATTTCAGCATGGAGGCATCAGTTTGGAGGAAATGATTATACCGGTGATAAGAATGTCTTCGAAGTAGTTTTTTTTGTTTTTCAAAAGGTTCATTAAGTTTAAAGTCAACTTTTTGAACCTATTGAACATCAAACCTTTTAAACTGCATTTATGCAAACAAGTTATCAACGCTTGTTGAAAAATTAATTACCAATTGTCAGTTAATTTTATCAAGTTGCATTGACTAAATTTTTCAAAAATGAAATTCACTCAACATACATTAGACAAAGTGGAAAGGGTAATTGAAGACGGTGGATACATTATTCGTTACGAAAGAGGTACTTTTCAAAGTGGTTATTGCATTTTACAAGCAAAGAAAGTGGTTGTTTTAAATAAATTTCTCCAAACAGAAGGACGTATCAATACGTTAATTGATTTGTTGCCACTTTTAAATTTAAATATCGACGATTTGACTCATGAAAGTCAAAAGCTTTTTGAAGAGTTGATGGCTACTGAAGTCCACCATTAATCAGATTTATCATTTTATTTATCATTTTTGATCCATGTTTGTCCCGGCTTTAAAGATTACATTTTTGGGAACGGGCACAAGCGGTGGAGTCCCCATGATTGCATGTAGTTGTGAAGTATGTGACTCCACTGAAGAAAAAGACAAACGCTTAAGAAGCAGTATTCTAATTGAATCTGATACTACAACAATTGTCATAGATACAACGCCTGATTTTCGAACACAGATGCTCAGCGCCCGAGTAAAGAAACTCGATGCTGTTCTATTTACGCATCCGCATAAAGACCATATTGCCGGACTTGACGACGTGAAGGCATTCAATTATTTTCACCAACAACCAATGAATGTTTTTGCGAATGAACTAACACAAAATGCGTTGAAAACAGAATTTCATTATGCTTTTACAGCACAGCGTTATCCAGGCATTCCGGAAATAAATTTGCATAATATACCGGATACGACTTTTCTTATTGGAGATATTCCTGTTACACCAATTTGGGTTTGGCATCTTAAAATGCCAGTGCTTGGCTTTCGTTTTGGCGATTTTACTTACATCACTGATGCTAATAGGATAGAACCAGTCGAAATGAAAAAAATCGAAGGCAGCAAGATTATGGTATTGAATGCACTTCGTAAAGAAAAACATCTTTCTCATTTTACCTTACAGGAAGCCATAGACGTAGTGGATGGATTGGGTGTACCAACTGCTTATTTTACTCACATCAGTCATCAGTTGGGAAAACATGCTGAAGTAAACTCCGAATTACCAAAAGGTAAGCATTTGGCCTTCGATGGCTTGGTGATAAACTGCTAAAATTTCTGTTTTTTTCTCCTTATTGTTTTTCGTGAATTCTATAGTTTTATTCATGCAAAAAAATAAAAATGATTTATTTTATTTTTCCCGGAAAGAGAAGAATGGTATTGTGTTGATTTTAATATTGAACCTCCTGATTTATTTTTGGCCTGATGTTTATCATTATTTTTCAAATCGTAAAAACCAGGCTATTCAATTTGAAAAATTGCCTGAATTAAAAGTTGAAAATAACGGAGAGAATTATGAAAGTAATTCAAAAGAAAAGCGCATTGAAAATAAATCGAATACCAAAGAAAACATCTTTGTGAATCATTTTGAATTTGATCCCAATAGGTGTTCTAAAGATCAATGGATGAAATTGGGGGTAAAAGAAAAAACCGCCGAGACGATAATGAAATATGTTTCCAAAGGAGGCAAGTTTAAGTCACCGGAAGATTTGAAAAAAATATGGGGATTAAGTCCAACTCAGGTTAAAGACTTGATGCCTTTTGTGAAAATTATTTCAACTCCAAAAATTGAAAATAAAAAAAATACTAATTCTCATT
>CANHLV010000044.1 GCA_947461495.1 Chitinophagaceae bacterium | reverse complement strand
GATTGCTGGCCTGTTACCAGCTGGAGTATTATTGATTATTCAGGCATTAAAAAAGCAGCTTGGTACGCAGTTAAAAAAGCTTATTCAGATCATCCCGATTTGTCTATCGAAACCATCAATAAAAAAAATCTGATTAAAAACCAGCCCAAATTCACGATAAAAAGAAACGGTGATAACAGCATTTCTATTCAATCAAGTTGTGATGCCCAATATGTTTATTTGTACACCGAAAAAACCGCAATGAATGCATCAGACAACTACTTCAATATAAAAAAAGGAGAAAACAAAATCATTACGTTTGAGAATATTGAAGTGACGGAAGAGTTATTGAAGGAATTGAAAGTGTATTCGTTGAATGAGTTTTATTTGAGGAATGGATACTAGATGCTGGATACTAGATGCTGGATAGGCTAGATAAGCTGGATAGGCTGGATAAGCTGGATAGGCTGGATAAGCTGGATAAGCTGGATAAGCTGGATAAGCTGGATAGGCTGGATAAGCTGGATAGGCTGGATAAGCTGGATAGGCTAGTTAGGCAGCCTCCACAACAAACAACAAACAACAAACAAGCGAAGCGACCAAACACCAAACTAGTAAAGTATCCTCACCTTAATCGTATGCTTCACCTTCTTCAGCAGTTCCATTGCATTTTTACTGATGCTTTTATCAATATCCAATACCACATAACCGATATCCTCATTGGTTTTAAGGTATTGTCCAACGATATTGATTTTACTTAAAGCAGTATTAATCTGACTTAATACACCGGGTACATTTTTATGAATATGCAGAATTCGATGTGAGCCCTCTTGTGGTGGTAGTGCCATTGCCGGAATCGTGTGAGAACCAGTACTGATGCCTTTTTCGAGATAATTAAATAACTTGACGCTAACATCCATGCCAATATTATTTTGCGCTTCCTGAGTACTACCGCCAATATGAGGCGTTAGCAATACGTTCGACAACCCTTGCAATGGAGTTGTAAATTCATCTCCATTTTTTTCAGGCTCCCATGGAAACACATCTATTGCAGCGCCTCCCAAATCACCTGATTCCAAAGAAGATTTCAATGCTTTTAAATCAACAACTTCTCCCCTAGCATAATTAATCAGCACCGCTCCTTTCTTAAAAAATTTGAGATTAGACTTATTGATTAAATTTTTGGTAGAATCCAATTCAGGAATATGCAAAGTAACCACATCACTTTGTTGCAACAATTCTTTTAAATTCTTGCAATCAGATGCATTCCCCAAAGGCAACTTGGTTTCCACATCATAAAATAAGACTTTCATTCCTAATGCTTCGGCAAGGACACTAACCTGACTGCCTATGTTTCCATATCCAATAATACCTAATGTTTTACCTCTTAACTCATGACTTCCTTTTGCATCTTTCATCCACTTCCCTTCATGAGCCGCTTTATTTTTATCCAGAATTTTTCTAACCAAAATAATAGAAGCACCTATAACCAATTCTGCCACACTTCTTGTATTACTATATGGAGCATTAAAAACAGCCACTCCCATTTCTGTAGCTGCTTTCAAATCAACTTGATTAACACCAATGCAAAAACAGCCGATTGCCTGTAACTTCTGGGCTTCTTTTAAAACTTTTGCGGTAATGGTTGTTTTGCTGCGAATTCCAAGAATATGAACATTTTTAATTTCTTTCATTAACTCGGATTCACTGAGAGCTCCTGTTAATCTTTTTACATTCACATAACCATGCTGAGAAAATTGCTTTGCTGCAGCTTCACTGATGTTTTCCAGAAATAAAATATTGATTTTTTCTTTGGGATAGCTGGTATTTTTTTTCTCTGCCATGATAAATACTCCTTATTTTGCACAAAGATATTCTATCATTAGTAATTAACTATTCAACATTTGTTTTATTTCAAAAGCACTATATAATTAATGACCTTTTTTAAAATATTTTCATCCCGTAACGCTAACTGCATAACTTTTTTGCCGTTTTTCTTGATGATTAGCCTCATCTCATGTAACGACTTCAAGGAAAATGCTGAAACAGATGATACTTTAGGCCACCCTTTTATTTTACCGGCTAATCCAAAAATAAATCCTCAATATATTAGTCAAGTGGCAATGGTGTGCAACAACTGGTACAATCAGTTTCTTAAAAATTCGGGATTCAATGGAGGTATTTTAGTTGCCAAAAGTGGGAATATACTTTTTGAAAAATACAACGGCATCGCTCATATCGGCAGCAATGATACCATCAATGCCAGTACGCCATTACACATTGCATCGGTCAGCAAAACGATAACGGCAATGGCAGTACTCAAATTATGGCAGGATAAGAAAATACAACTAGATGAAATGTTTTCAAAATACTTTCCAGATTTTAATTACCCGGGTATCACCATCAGAAGCTTACTCAATCACAGAAGCGGTTTGCCAAACTATGTTTACTTTATGGAGGAAATCGGGTGGAATTCAAAAACATTTGTTACGAATCAAGACATACTCAATACTTTAATCAGCAAAAAAAATATACTAAAAAATATTAGTCCTGCTAACAAACATTTTACCTATTGCAATACCAACTATGCTTTACTGGCTTTATTGATTGAAAAAGTCACTTCAATGACATATCCTGAATACATAAAAAAATCAATTTTTGAGCCCTTGAAGATGAATAACAGCTTTGTATACTGCGATAAAGATTCTGCAAGAACAACACCCAGTTACGATTGGAGAAATTACCAAGCTATGTTCATCAACTTAGACAAAGTATATGGTGATAAAAACATTTTCTCTACGCCAGAAGATTTATTAAAATGGGACAGATTGTTGAGTTCTGAATTATATCTTACAAAAGCCACTTTAGCAGAAGCATACAAACCTTGCAGTAATGAAAAAGCAGGTGTAAGAAATTATGGTTTGGGTTGGAGAATGTACAACTTCCCACACAAGAAAATCATTTATCATAATGGCTGGTGGCATGGAAGCAATGCAGTATTTATCAGATTGATTGAAGAAGATGCAACAATCATCGTCATCGGAAATAAATACAACAGAAATATTTACAAAGCCAAGGAGCTAATTGGAATGTTCACCGGGCCTATTTCTACCGAGAATGACGATGAGTAACTTTATTATCCAAAGAAAACATAAGCCAATCCAATAGAAGTGATGATACCAATCAAATCTGCCAGCAACATCGCTCCAACTGCATAGCGTGTATTCTTAACAGATATGGAACCGAAATAGACGGCAATTACATAGAAAGTAGTATCCGAGGAACCTTGTAAAATACAGGAAAGCCGACCGGCAAATGAATCAGGCCCAAAAGTTTTCATAGTATCCACCATCATCCCTCTCGCCCCACCTCCGCTGAATGGTTTTATCAGTGCAGTTGGCAAACCGTCTACAAATCTTGTATCCATTCCCATGGCAACAAACAATGATTTTACAGAACCAATTAGAGCATCAAAACTACCGCTTGTTCTGAGTAATGAAATTGCCACAAGCATGCCCACGAGATATGGAATAATTCTTACTGCCGTTTCAAAACCACCTTTTGCACCATCAACAAAAGCATCAAAAACATCAATCTTTTTATACAAACCACCCAACACAATTGCAATAAAAATAAACAAAATCAGTCCGCTGCTCAATGAACCGGAAAACTGCTGAACGGCCTCTGTATTCAATGATTTGATATAAACAATCAAGGCTGCTATGATCGCAGAAATCCCCAATATCCATCCTAAAATTACCGGCTGAAAAATATTGATTCTTTGCTTAAAACTCACAATCGTCATGGCCGCAATCGTGGCAATAAAAGTAGCAATCATGCAAGGAATGAAAATATCCATTGGATTGGAGGCTTTTGCTGCAGAACGCAAGGCAATAATACTAACTGGTATCAACGTCAATCCTGATGCATGCAAACATAAAAACATAATCTGTGAATTGGAGGCGGTTGATTTATTAGGATTCAACTCTTGTAAACTCTCCATCGCTTTCAATCCAAACGGTGTTGCTGCATTGTCTAATCCCAATAAATTGGCAGAGAAATTCATAATCATGTGCCCCATAGCCGGATGGCCCTTTGGAACTTCAGGAAATATTCTAGAGAAAAAAGGGCTGATTACCCTGGATAAAAATCGGATACCACCTGCTCTTTCTGCAATAGACAAAAAGCCCATAAATAATGCTAAAAATCCAATCAGCTTCAAACATAAAGTAACCGCTGTCTGACAAGTTTCTATTATACCATCTGCTGTTTGAATTTTAAATGATTTTAATTCATTGTTGCTTACTTTGACCATTTTAATATCTCCGGTCGAAAAGACGCCATTGCTATCAATAATGCTTACCATTCCTGAATCTGCAGCGATTATCATATCACGATTAACAAGAATCGTATCGCCTGTTTTACCGGTTACCATCGACGAGAAAATAGCTTTGTTTTCATCAGTTAAAAAAAATTTAACCGCAGCAACTGTAATTGCGATTATGATAAAAACAGACCAAATTCTACTTAATGTCATGTTATTCGATTTGAATTTATTATACTAAAAATTATTATTAAGAAACAATAGGAATGGTATACTGACAACGGTATCATTATTTCAAAAAAGGATTTAACCCTTCCGCTATTTTTCTATCGTTTGATAAACGAGGCACCTTGTTTTGTCCACCAAGTTTACCAATACTTTTCATGAAATCTACAAAGCCGTTTTTTCTTACAGCAGTAATTTTCAATGGCATTAAAATATTCCCGGAAATCAAATCATCATAGTAAACATTTTTTTTTCTTAAATGATGATCAATCAGCAAAGCAAACTCATTTATAGCTAAAGGAGTCTCCTCAAATTCAATGAACCATTCATGATAACTTTTTCCTTGATCTGGACTAACATAGGGAGCGACTGTAAACTCAGTTAATTTAATACTCATTTCTTTTGCGGCTTCCAAAATTACAGACTCTACTTCTTCTCCAATTACATGCTCTCCAAATGCCGATATAAAATGTTTTATTCTTCCACTTACAATAATTCTATAAGGTTCCAGAGAAACAAATTTTATGGTATCGCCAATATTATATGCCCATAATCCGGCATTACTGGTAATGATTAATGCATAATTGACACCAAGCTTGACCTGATCTAATGTTAATCTTGTAGGATGTTCCGCATTTATTTCTTCCACAGGAACAAATTCATAGTAGATGCCACTGTTTGTATTCAACAGCATCCCTTGTTCTTTCTGAGTGTCTTGAAATGCAAAAAAACCTTCGCTTGCCGGGAATAATTCTATAGTATCAACTTGCCTTCCAATACTTTCCATCAATTTAGCTTTGTAAGGCTCATAATTAACACCGCCCTGAACCATAACAGAAAAATTCGGAAATAACTCACCTATTTTTTTTCCTGATTTCTCAATCAACCTATCAAAATACATTTGCATCCATGGTGGAATTCCACTGATCAAAGCCATATCTTGATGGATTGTTTCCTCAACAATTTGATCTAGTTTAGATTCCCAATCATCGATGCAATTGGTTTCGTAAGTGGGTAATTGGTTGGCTCTTAAATATTGGGGTACATGATGATTTACGATACCACTTAATCTACCTGTAGGTATATCAGCTATGCGCTCGAGCTCTGGAGAACCGCTCAGGAAAATTAGTTTGCCATCTGCAAATTTTGTATTGCCAGTTTCAGCCATGTAGCACAACAAGGCATTTCTTGCAGTATTGATATGATTTGAAATTGATTCTTTGGTAATAGGGATGTATTTCACGCCACTAGTGGTACCGCTGGTTTTAGCAAAATAAATAGGTCTGCCCTTCCAGGTAACATTGTGTTTTCCTTCCTTTATTTTTTCAATCCAGGATTTGAATTGCTCATAATCTCTAATAGGAACTTTAGTTACAAAATCTGAATGGGTTGATATCGATTTAAAATCATGCTGTTTGCCAAAATCTGTATTGGCGGCAGTCTTAATCAAACTTTCAAACAAGATACGCTGGTCTTTCACAGCATGAACCATATTTTTTTTGGTTTGACGACTTATGTAATTGGCAAATGGTTTTGCCAAAATAGATTTAATCTTCATACTGATGCTTGTAAACAGCTTTTGGTAGTTGAAGTTATTGAGTGGTGCAATTTATGGAATAATCTTTCAACGTTTAACAACAAAAAAATAAGTCTGACGACGAATTAAAGTTTATCAAACGAGCTACATTTATGAAACCAAATTAATCATCCAATTTCAACACCGCTAAAAACGCCTCTTGAGGAATCTCTACATTTCCAATCTGACGCATTCGTTTTTTACCTTCTTTTTGCTTCTCAAGTAACTTTCTTTTCCTACTGATATCTCCACCATAACATTTTGCAGTAACATCTTTACGCATGGCACTGATATTTTCTCTAGCTATAACTTTTGCTCCGATTGCAGCTTGAATGGCAATTTGAAACTGCTGGCGAGTTAGAAGCTCTTTCAATTTTTCACAAAGCTTTCTTCCAAATTCATGCGAGCGACTTCTGTGAATTAATGCGCTCAAAGCATCCACTTTTTCACCGTTTAATAAAATATCCATTCTTACGATATCGCTTTCTCTGAATCCTATTGGTGAATAGTCGAATGAGGCATATCCTCTGGTTTGAGATTTCAGTTTATCATAAAAATCAAACACGATTTCAGTCAAAGGCATTTCAAAAGTCAATTCGACTCTTGAAGGTGTAAGATAACCTTGATGTATCAACATCCCTCTTTTGCTTATGCAAAGCGTCATAATATTGCCGATATAATCAGGCTTTGTGATGATCTGTGCCTTAATAAAAGGCTCTTCAATCCTATCTGTTCTGGTTGGATCAGGTAAAGTAGAAGGATTGTGAACGTCTATTTTTTCACCTTTATTGGTATAAGCGATAAAACTTACGTTAGGAACTGTGGTAATTACCGTTTGATTGAATTCTCTTTCCAGACGCTCCTGAATAATTTCCATGTGCAGCAATCCGAGGAATCCGCATCTGAAACCAAATCCCAAGGCCTGTGAGGTTTCCAATTCAAAAGTTAGGGAAGCATCATTCAATTGAAGCTTTTCCATACAGTCGCGCAACTCTTCAAACTTATCGGTATCAACAGGGAAAATTCCCGCAAATACCATAGGCTTTACATCTTCAAAACCATCAATTCTTTGCTGAGTTGGATTGGCTACTGTTGTTAATGTATCTCCTACTTTTACCTCCTTGGCATTTTTTATTCCTGTAATGATATAACCCACATCGCCGCAATGAACACTGTCTTTTTTTTCCATCCCTAATTTCAAGATACCCACTTCATCAGCTTCATAAGTCATATCGGTGCTAAAAAACTTAACCTTGTCTCCTTTTTTAATGGAGCCGTTAAATATTCTATAGTAAATGATTATACCTCTGAAGCTATTGAATACGCTATCAAATATCAACGCTTGTAATGGGGCGTTAGGATCACCTTGGGGAGCCGGTATTCTTTCGCAGATGGCTTCTAAAATACCTTCAATGCCGATACCAGATTTACCACTTGCCAATAGAATGTCTTCTTCCTTACAACCAATTAAATCTATAATCTGGTCTTTCACTTCAGGAATCATGGCGCCATCCATGTCTATCTTGTTGATAACAGGTATGATTTCAAGATCATTATCTATCGCCAAATATAAATTACTGATGGTTTGCGCTTGAATACCCTGAGTGGCATCAACTAAAAGTAATGCACCTTCACAAGAGGCCAAGGCACGACTTACTTCATAACTAAAATCCACATGACCAGGCGTATCAATAAGATTGAGAATGTATTCTCCACTTTCAACGGCATTAGGTGCGGTTGTTTTTTTATAAGGATAATTAATTTGAATAGCATGACTCTTGATAGTAATGCCTTTTTCTCTTTCCAAATCCATATCATCTAGCACCTGAGCCTGCATTTCCCTTTCACTAATGGTATTGGTTGTTTGCAAAAGCCTGTCGGCCAAAGTACTTTTACCGTGGTCAATATGAGCTATGATGCAAAAATTTCTTATGTTCTTCATTTCAGCCATTTCACTTTAGGATGGCAAAATTAGCTTATTTTAAGCGGATTTTCTTAAATAAACGAATCCATTTTCAAAAGAAAAAATCGCTTCACTACTTCAATTTTAATATTCCTTTCTTTATCTTTAGACTCAAAAAATAAAATATAATTATGGACAACAATCTTTTTCAGGACAATTTTACCGGAAAATTTGAAGGCGATCCTGACGTTAATGCCAATTTGAAATTTCTGACAGCTTCTACCATCATTGGTGACAAAGTTTTAAACAATGAAGACGAGGACATGGGATCAATTCATGACATTATGCTCGATATCCGCAGTGGCAAAATTGAATATTATGTTATTGAATTTGGTGGTTTTTTAGGCATGGGCGAAAAATTCTTTGCCATTCCATTTCATTTATTAACTGTAGATCCGGAGCATAAGGTTTTTCGTTTTAATGAAAAGCGTGAAACGTTGAAAAAAGCCCCTGGATTCGATAAAAATCATTGGCCTGAAACCAATGAGCACAAACAAGAATATGTAAATGTAAGCTGGGGCTTCTGGGATAACCCTGATGAAGAAGAATATTAATTCTTGAATATCCTGTTCACTTTTACAAATCGCTCTACAAAATATGGACTCATCTGAGATTTCATTACACCCCTTCCTCCACCTGATGCAGCGTGGAGGAAGGTAATTTTGTTCTTTTCATTTGAAGTAATAAAACCCAAATGTCCTACTTTAGTTTCTTTCATATTTGCTCCTGTAAATAAAATTATATCCCCTCTTTTACTTTCAGTAATTTTCACCTCTTTGCCTACATTCGTATATTGAACCGATGTTCTTGGAGCTTTGATATTAAAATGATTGAAAACAAACCATACAAATCCGGAACAGTCAAATCCTGTTGATTTGCTTTCACCGCCGTATTGATATTTTATTCCCTCCAGACTTTCAGCAAATCTCATCAATTCTTCTGCATCAACATTTTCTGTATTGATGTTTATACTCGGAATTTCCCCTTTGATTTTTATTTTGGAAATTATTGTATTGTTGCCGGCCACACCGGTTATTTTTCTGCTGTTACTACATGCCGATAACAAAAATAGCAATGAAGAAATCAATAATAATTTATGTTTCAATTTTAAACCCAGATTTTGTAGTTGAAATCTATTACAAGAAAAAAATGCTGCAAAGACAAGCATTTGCTTGATATTTTGATCTCAACATAATTCATTATGCTTTCGTCCAAAATATCGGCTCAAACACCCGTCTTTATTGCCTTTTTTCCTTTCATCACGATTCCAACT